>JAYTHP010000175.1:0-64291 GCA_043732485.1 Oligoflexia bacterium | reverse complement strand
GTCGAGGGAATCATGTGCGCCTTTCTTGGTTGATGCCTGAAAGACATACATGAATTCTCTAATTTATTCTATTTAGAGGTTTGCGAAACGGTGTCTAAGGCTCGCCCATCGTCGTTGTTTCTTTAAGGTGCTGAGCACTTTTCTCTCAGCAAGAGGCTTGCCGCAGAACCATGGGAAGACCTAGGCGGAGCCAGCCATTTTTTTGCTAAAAAATCAGTGGGTTACCGTCTTCCAGATTCCGTTGAAGGACTCAATGACGTCTGTTGAGCTAGGAGCAGCTAACATAAGGGCAAAAACCCTTCCTCGCCTTCAAGCTTTTAAAGGGGGGATTAGCTAGAGCCCAAATCTTAAAGCAGCTGGCGGTCTCGTTTAGTGCCCTTGGTGTGAGCTTGAGTCGTTGCGGGGAGATTATGATCGATGATCTTCGCGACAGGTGACTAGGTTTTGGTCAAGACCCTCTCGCCTCACGCTGCAGCAAAGAGGAGGCAAGTACGCCTGGGTCTCTACTGTTTTTTGTCAGTCTCATGTCGGTTGCGTTACGGTTGCACATGGGCCTTGCTGGCGCCCCTCTTAGCCTCTTTGATGGTATCGAGACGCGCCTGATGATCAGGTCTCCAGGTAGGTTGATTTTTATCAACCTGCGCCTCAAATTGAAGGCCGGCATTTTCGGCTTTTTCAGTCACAGCGCCTGCTGCCGCTGATAATTGCTGCGACTTGGCGTGATGTGCCTGCTATTGTAAATCTTCCTCAGGAGTAACTGGGGAAGCCGTCTTACGTTTTTCAAGCAGCTGCTCCTGAAACGTTGCAGTTCCACGATGGGCTGCCGCGGCCTCGGTATGCTCTGTGGATGCCTGCTCGTGAAGCTTCATGGTTTCCATGAGGTGTTCTGGGTCTCCGCTGTTGAGAGATGATCCCACCGGGACGACGAAGGAGTGTTGGGTGGCTTCATGGAAGCCTCAAAAAAATTTGTGGTTTCCGGCTTTTTCTAGATGTTGTGCGCTAGTCTTAGGAGAGAGATTTTGACTGATCGTGGCCTCCCTGAAGTTAACTTTTTTAGCAGCAGCAGCAGCAGCAGGTATTTCAGGAGCGCGGCTGACGGTGGTAGTCACAGAGTGAGCCTGTGCGGTGGGTTGGGGCTGCCTTGTGAGCATCGATGGGGGTCACTTAAACATGCCCGGGCTTAAATGAGTTCAAGGTGTCAGAGTTTTCAGCGAAGGCGTTTTGAGTTAAAAATAAATAAATTAAAATAAAATTTCTCTTAGCCATGCTGCTGCTTTTTTTGTTTTAAAAAATATTATATTATTAAAATAATAAAATAGCTCCTTGAGCTTGTCGAGGCATGGCAAGGCTTTGACACTCAAAAAGAGAAAGTGCAAGGGGGGGGGAAGTCATTAAAAAAAATGATCTCAACCTTCCGTCCGACAAGCCACCACGCAAGGGAGCTTTAAATGGTGGTAAATATAATACTTGAGGACGAAAAAAAGCGTCTACTAAAAAAAATTAAATCCACTGTCCAGCCTGATGACTCCGAGCTTGATTTGAGCGATGTACCTGAATTCTCAGATGAACAGCTCCGGCAAATGAAGTGCACAGGGCCAGGTCAACCTCTGTTGGTGCAGGCGACTCGGAAGCGGGTTTCTCTTCAGCTTGATGCGTTAAAAGTTGAAGCGAAGCAGGTGAGAAAACCTTATCAGAGCCTAATGCATGCGATTTTGCAAAAGCACATGAGAAAACGCGCGGAGTGATCTGCTGTGGGGCTGGTGCTGTCACGAGCGCAGCGCGCGAGGCAAAGGGAGGGTACGTGGCAAAATCGTTTACTCCACGAGCAGGGGGGGCTGACACGAGCGGTCTCCCTAGGGGTAGCCTCCCCTGTGTCTGGGTGTGCGTGCGGTTAAGATGTCTTCTGCTGCCTGTCACGTTTCGTTTTCAAAAAAAGCGATAGCTTAAGGCGACTTCAAGCGTTGCCAGACCAAAGCGCAGTGGGGCCATTTTTTGCTGAGGAATCTTAGATAACTCCTAGTAATTATTTAAAAATTAGTCAGGATTCGGGTTGCGCTGGGCGTCATCAAGAGCCTGATCTCTTTTGCAGTCGCTGTCTGCGAAGCCGTAATGGGTCTGCTCCCATTGTAAAACAGTAGGAGAGCTGACCCCACAGAGGATAGCAAACCCTTCACGCGTGCAGTCAACATGCGGGCGGATCAACCACTTCCGGGCAAGCTGGACTTCTTGCGCGACAAGGCTATCACCACCGTCTCACCACCGGCAAGTCGAGCAGTTTGACGGCAAATCCCAAGCCACGGTCCATAAATTGCTTTTGCACGCGGGTCAGCATTCATTTCTTTCTGGCAAGCTTTGGGGCACGACTTGAAAGTCGGTAAGAGCGACAATCGTTACAAGCCATGACACACCCGCACTTGCCTGAAAGGGCAAGCGCACGCGAAGTACGTCCTTAGCAAACCAGGTGGGCGAGGCTGACAAAAGTGACCGAATTGCCGGGAAAAACCCTGGGCAGGAGGGCAAGCGCTTAAGCTGAGGGCGGCGCAGATTGCGGGGTCGCAGGCGGAATTTTCACCTTGAGTGTGGGTTTGATAGGGGCATTTTTCTTACCCGCCGGAGCCACAATCATGATCAGCTTCTTGCCTTCCACTTTCGGGGGCGCCTCAATGATGGCGACGTCTTTCACCAGCTCGGCCAGCTGTTTCATCATTTTGAAACCCTGATCGACGTAGGCAATTTCTCGCCCACGAAACATGATGGTGATTTTGACTTTATCGCCTTCTTCCAAGAAGTTTTTGACGTTCTTAAACTTATAATCCAGATCGTGCACATCGGTTTGCGGGCGCAATTGAATTTCTTTGACCTTAATCACGGTCTGCTTTTTCTTAGCCGTCTGTTCTTTTTTCTTTTTCTCGTACTTGAACTTCCCGTAATCGCAGATCTTACAAACCGGAGGTTGGGCAGTCGGGGAGACTTCCATCAGGTCAAGCCCACGGTCGCGCGCCATTTGTAAGGCCTCAAACGTCGAAATCACCCCCACCTGGTTGCCTTTTTCGTCAATCAGCCTGACTTGCGGCACCCTGATGCGTTCATTCAGGCGATGTTCATCTTTGTTTTGATTGGGAAGGGGTCCTCTGGAGGGGCGAGGACGGGGAAGGAAGGGACTGGGAGGACCTGAGGGATTCTGGGGACTAGAAGGTATAAATGCCATTATTTACTTTAATTCTTAAAAACTCCTTTGATTGCTCTAGAGTAATCAAAACCAGCCCCTTTGTCAAGGCGAGATCGGGGTCACCACGCAGCCAGGCCTAGGTGGCCTAAAAGGGGGTGCTCTTGCTGGCTTGCGTTTCCGTGCACGCAGCCAGGTGCGCTCTTTTTTGGAAAAATCACTGGCGGGAGTGGGGGGGCTTAGCGGGAGCTTTTTTTAGCCTTAGGTGACTTCTTCTTTTTAGGAGACGTTGCTGCCTTCTTGAGGCGCTTGTCAGGGAGTAGCCTAGCTTTCACTTTTTTTTTTGGTGCGGATTCTTTTTTTGCCTGCGTGCCGACTGAGGCGCGAAAAAGGCCTAAGACTTTTTCGAATTCCTGCTTTTGACTTTCGACGAAGGCTTTGATCTTCTTTACTTCAGTAGGAATTTTTTTCTGAAGGCGCTCAAGCTCCTTACGTTCGCTTTCCAAGAAAACCTTGAGCTTTTCAAAGTCGGAGCCAAAGCGTTTTTGCGCTTTTTTGCTTTTGCCGTGGGCGTATTTCTTGGCTTCCTCAATCCAATCCTGGCTTTGAATCAAGTCTTGCATCTGTTCTTGGAGATCGCGCACTTGCTTTACTAATTTTTTAAGATCTAAGCCCAGGGATTTCATCTTTTATTCCTTTTTTTTGATACAAAAGACCACTGGTTAAACACTAACACCAGCAGACTTTTAAAGTATAGAGTCTTATCGGCAGAAAATCAAAAAAGTTGAGCGCCAGTCTCTCAAGCGAGCACCACAGCTGAGGCGCGAAGACAGCCTGCGTCTGAGCTGTGCGTCACCAGCGCTCTAGGTCAGTGGTGACTGTTGTCCTGGGGAAGCTTGAGAATAAGTGGAAAAAGCGCACCTCAGGAGAGGCGGGACTTAAGGAGGGAGACACGGTGAGGAAGAGAATGGCATGAGGAGAGCAAAAAAAAGAAGTGAACCCGAGAAGTATAAAGAAGAGCAGTGACGCGGTTTTTTGGCTTTTCCCTTCAGTTGGACTGGGCTTTGCGGGACAAAGTGATCTTCGTGGTGACCCGCGAAGGAGACTCTCGTAACTCTTACTAGCGTGAGTCCATGGCAAGACTCAACTCGGCTTGCCTTGTCGCGCCTGATCTGGCCTTCATTGGCTTCAATAGTTCTTTTTGTTTTGCGTGCACTGAAGTCACCCCGGAAGGTGCGCGCGCACCTTCCGGGGTGTGCTTTCAAGCCCAAACTTAGAAGCGTTTGATTAAGTCAGTTTTTTCGAAAAAATAGGCCAACTCGCGCTCAGCCGACTGCAAGCTATCGGAGCCATGCACGGCATTGGCGTCGATGCTTTCTGAGAAGTCTTTACGAATCGTTCCTTCCGCAGCCTTGGCGGGATCGGTGGCCCCCATGATCTCACGATTCAACGCTACGGCGTTTTCCCCTTCCAGGCACATTAGCAACACAGGTCCGCTCGTGATGAAATGGATCAACGCTTGAAAAAAAGGGCGATCCTTATGCTCAATGTAAAAGCCCTCGGCCTTCTCTCGCGCCAAGTGCGTTAGCTGCGCGGCACTAATCCTGAGGCCGCGTTGCTCAAAGCGGCTGATCACTTGTCCGATGAGGTTGTTTGCAACAACGTTAGGCTTAATAATAGAAAAAGTTCGCTCGATGGCCATGAAGAAATCCTCCTTTGGGGGGATGGGGGGGGGGTTTAAGTTGAAAAGGTTTTCCCTAAGCGGATCTTGGTCTGGAGTTCAGTCGTCAAGCAAGACTTGATCTGAAGTTGAGACTGTTTGTCTTCCGATGGGGGAGCTTCTATTTTTAACCGAGATTACAGGAATTAGCGAGCAGCATTTTTAAGCGCGCATTTTCAGTAAAGTCGAGGCCAGGTCGGCAGGGCTGCGAGCAATCTTCACCCCAACCGCTTCCAAAGCCTGGAATTTTTCCTCAGCCGTACCTTTGCCGCCTGAAATGATGGCGCCTGCATGGCCCATACGCTTGCCAGCCGGAGCGGTGGCGCCTCCGATGAATCCTACCACAGGCTTTTTGAACTCGCGGCGAATGTAATCAGCGGCTTCTTCTTCCGCCGTGCCACCGATCTCACCAATCAGGATCACCGCCTCGGTTTCCGGATCTTTTTGGAAGGCTTCTAAGACATCAATAAAAGAGGTGCCATTGATCGGGTCGCCCCCAATCCCCACGCAAGTGCTTTGTCCCTGCCCGAGCTGGGTTAACTGAAACACCGCCTCATAAGTCAGGGTGCCAGAGCGGGATACGACCCCAATGTTGCCCTTCTTGTGGATGTGTCCCGGCATGATGCCAATTTTGCACAGTCCAGGGGCGATGATCCCTGGGCAGTTGGGGCCCAGTAGCCTTGAGTGGGTACTGGCCAGCGCGCGCTTGACCTTCATCATGTCTAAAACCGGAATCCCTTCCGTGATACAGACAATCAGGGGCACCTTCGCATCGGCAGCCTCACAAATGGCATCCGCCGCAGCCGGAGGTGGCACAAAAATCAAGCTCGCATTGGCCTGGGTCTTTTTCACCGCCTCTTCCACGCTATTAAAGATCGGGAACCCCTCATGAACCTGTCCGCCTCGCCCCGGGGTGACGCCACCGACCACCTGCGTGCCGTAAGCGCTGCAGCTCTTGGCATGAAACGTCCCTTGAGAACCGGTTAATCCCTGAACAATGACTCTGGTTTCTTGGTTAATCCAAATTGACATGTGTGTTTGTGTCTTCTTTCTGTGTGGGGGTAGTTTTCGTTGTCGTTGACGAACCAAACAAGCCGAAAATCTGACCTCGTTCGTTGATGTTTTTTTGGGGCGCTTTTAATGCGCGCTTTGGGCGGCAGCCACCACGCGCTGGGCGGCATCGGCTAACCCGTCGGCTGAGATGATTTTCAAGGTCGAGTTGGCCAGGATCGCTTTTCCTTCTGCCACGTTCGTGCCTTGTAACCGCACCACCAGCGGAACCTTTAAAGCCAGCTCTTGGGCCGCAGCCAGGATCCCTTCGGCAATGACATCGCATTTCATGATCCCACCAAAAATGTTGACTAAGATGGCCTTCACCTTCGGATCTTTCAAGATGATCTTAAAGGCGTGGGCCACTTTTTCCTTCGAAGCGCCGCCGCCAACGTCTAAAAAGTTGGCAGGCTCACCGCCGTGCAGTTTAATGATGTCCATCGTCGCCATCGCTAGGCCCGCTCCGTTGACCAGGCAACCAATCGTGCCGTCTAACGCAATGTAGGCTAATTCAAACTTTGAGGCTTCCACGTCTTGCGGGTTTTCCTCTGCAAAATCGCGCATTTTGACGATCTCTGGATGACGAAACAGCGCGTTATCATCAAAATTGAACTTGGCATCTAGCGCAATCAGCTGATCTTGCTTGGTGACAATCAAGGGGTTAATTTCAATCAGCGAGCAATCGGATTCCAGGAAGCAGCGATAGAGCGCGCCAAATAGCGGCACGGCTTGCTTAGTTTGTGCGGGCGTCAGCTGCAAGGCCTGCGCCATTTTGCGACCGTGAAACGGCAGGTAGCCTGTGGTGGGGTCAATGGCTACTTTAATGATCTTTTCCGGGTGCGTGGCTGCCACTTCCTCAATTTCCATACCCCCTTCCGTCGAAGCCATCATCACGACTTGCGACAGCGCGCGGTCAATGACGATCCCTAAGTACAACTCACGGGCAATGTCAGACCCCTCTTCAATCCAGATCCGGTGCACTTGCTTACCTTGCGGACCGGTCTGCGGCGTCACCAAGACTTGCCCCATCATCGCCGTGGCTGCGGCTTGTACTTCAGCGGGCGTGCGACATAATTTGACGCCGCCTGCCTTACCGCGACCGCCTGCATGAATTTGTGCCTTTACCACCCAAACTGCATTGTGGCGCTCGGCTGCTAAGCTTTCCGCAGCAGCTAGCGCTGCGGCTGCCACTTGAGGTCCTTCCTCAATCAGGCGACCCGTGGGAACCGGGACGCCAAATTCACTAAGTTTTTGCTTGGCCTGGTATTCGTGAATGTTCACTGGGAAGGTCTCTCTTTCTAACTGAGGGTTGAGCGAATCGGTTTTGGGCGCTTTTTTAGGTCTTGTCGTTTTACCCACAAGCCACCGGCAAGCAGGAGCACCGAGGCGTCAAAAGCGCTTGAGGAAAGGGGTTGCGGTTTAGGTCTACCGTCAGGTCGGCTGAGGGTGCAACCAAAAAAAGCCTAGACGCCCAGTTTTTGCATCGCGTCTACTAACTCCTGGACCGCGGCGGCTGAGGAAGTAAACATTTTCTTTTCCGCGTCGTTAAGCTCCAGCTTCGGAATGCTCACAATCCCGCCGGCACCGAGCTGGGCAATCACTCCGCAGTAAAGACCCTGAACCCCGTATTCCCCTTTCAGGTAGACGGCACAAGGCAAGTAACGGCGCTTATCGCGAATGATTGCTTCGGCCATCTGCACGGCGCTGGCTGCAGGCGCGTAATAGGCTGAGCCCGTCTTCAGCAGGTTGACAATTTCTGCGCCCCCTTTGCGGGTACGAGTCACAATTTCTTCAATTTTGGAAGCAGCCAGCAATTGCGTGAGAGGAATGCCTCCGACTGACACATACCGAGGCATCGGCACCATCGTGTCGCCGTGACCACCAAAGACAAAGGCTTGCACATCTTCCACGCTGACGTTCAGCTCGGCTGCGATAAAGCTGCGAAACCGGGCGCTATCTAAAATGCCTGCCATCCCAATCACGCGCTCACTGGTGAATCCCGAAGCCTTCAAAGCGACATGGCACATGGCGTCGAGCGGGTTACTCACGACCAAGAGCACGGCTTGCGGTGAATAGTGGGCAGCCTGTTTGGCGCACTCATGGACGATCTTCGAGTTGGTGGCCAACAAATCATCGCGACTCATGCCAGGCTTGCGCGGAAGCCCTGCGGTGAGTATCACCACGTCGGAGTCGCTGGTCAGGGCATAGTCGCTGCCACCTTGAATGCGGCAGTTAAACCCTTCCACCGGGGAGGCCTCAAAAAGGTCGAGCGCCTTGCCTTGGGCCACTTCGCCGTTCAGATCGATTAAGACCAGGTCCCCCAGTTCTTTACTTGCCGCCCAATGAGCACAAGTTGAACCAACAAAGCCAGCTCCGATAATGGAAATTTTAGGTCGACGCATCATTCCTGCTTTCTTACAAATAGGGGTTTTTCCTTTGAGTATAAGAGACTGGTAGCAGAAAATAAAGTATTATTCTGCAAATAACTTTACAGCCCTTTTTTTTTCTTCTAAAATCAAGGGGTAAGACGGCCTAAAAAAAGTGAACAGCAAACGTGAGAAACCAGCTTTGGGGCTTTGGAATTGGGCACGTGAGGTTGGGGTGTCTGGTGGCTAGCCCCAATCTTTGCTTGAGTTCAGATCGGGGCTGGGCCTAGACGCCGCGGGGCAACACCCCGCAAAACATCCGAAAGTGTGCTCTCAAAGAGTTCATCATGTAATCTGCTCCCGCTTTGGCTTTTTGCTTTCGTCTTTGAAGCAAAAAAGCATTTTTAGCCTGAAAAAAAAGGAAAATCGACAAAACTATGGACCTAAAAGCATCCATGATCTGGAGAGTGTTCGGGTGGGCTCCGTCAAGGGCGGTGCGCCTGGTGTTAGGGCCGCAAGTTATGCGGTCTCTTGAGGGAAGGCGTGCAAGCTTGGTTTGCGGGGGACTGGCGCTAGTGCTCAGTCTCTCAGCCGGTGCTCATGAGCGGATAGAGCAAGGAGACCAGAAAGACCCGTCTCAGTTGCTTACGGTGAATCTTGAGCAGGCGTTTGCGGCGGCCAAAGAGTTCAATCGGTCACTTTTGCTGCAGCAAGAGGTGGTGAATCAGGCGCAAGAGGTGACGCATCAGAGTATTTTGGCGCTCTTGCCGACGATTAGCGGGCTGGGGAAGTTTAGGCAGCAGGCGGAGCCCAACAGCACCATTGGCAGCCAGGTGTCACCCTCAAGCCAGCGCACCTTGCAATTGACGCTCACACAGCCTGTTTTTCAGGGTTTTGCCGATTACGCTGGGATCAGGCAGGCGCGGTTGCAGTTGGAAAACCAGAAGATGACGAAACAGCAGACTGAGCTGACGGTTTACGGCAGCGTGGCTGCAAGCTTTTTTAGCATCCTTTCGGCAGAGCAAGACTTAAAGAATCTCCAGGCAGAAATCGCGTCTTTTGACGCTCAAATTGCTGACTTAAAGCAGCGGGTCAGGATCGGCCGCTCGCAGCTGAGCGACGTCTTGACCGCTCAGTCCTCGACGGCGGCGTTACGAGCGAGTGAGGAGCAGATTCGTGGGCAAATCGAAGCGGGACGCGAGAACTTCGAGGCGTTAACCGGTCTTGCACCTGAAAGCAAGCTGGTGGATGATTCACCGATGCCCCTCACCCCTGCACCGATTGAAACTTATTTGGCTCAACGAGGGGGACGGCCGGATTTGGCGGTCAACCGCATTTTGGCTGATCTGAGCTATGAGTCAATCGTTATGGCGAGGGCCAGTCACCTGCCGCAGGTCAACTTTGTGGCCAATTACTATTTAGAGCGATCCATCCCGTCGTTAGCGGGAATTCACTGGGATCTGTCGCTCACCGTCACGATGCCCATTTTTAGCTGGGGCAGCGTGATGTCAAAAGTGCGGGCGGCTACGGCGGCGGAGCGGCAAAGTCTCATGGCCTTGAGCCAAACCGAGGTGCAAGCGGCAGCACAGATTAAGAGCACTTATCGCACCTTGCGTGCCGATCAGGCGCAATACCGGGCGTATGGTCTTCAGGTGCAGGCTGCAAAAAAGAACTATGCGGAGCTGTTACGCGAGTTTTGTTTGGGGTTAGTGGCGCACTTTAACGTCTTAACGGCGCTTGCCTCCTTTCAAGACAGTGTGCGAGCGATGAGCAAGATCGGCTGGCAAGTGAAACTGGATTGGGTGAACCTGGAGAGTGCGGTTGGACGGATGCCTGCGGTGTCTTCAGACGCGACTGCCAGTGCGGCTTATGCCCGGGAGGTGACCGATGGCCTTAGGCATCGTGAGGGTCTGTTTTGGTGAGGCGGCCTGGCAACGTGGAGGCGGGGGGTTTGCTTGATCCGGGGCCTAAAAAAGTGGGGTTAAAACGTTCATGAGTCTTTCAAGCCTTTCGATTCGTCGCCCGGTGTTTGCCTGGATGTTGATGTTCGGGCTGATGGTGTTTGGCTGGATCTCCTTTCAGCGGATGGGGATGAGTCAGATGCCTGACGTCAATTTCCCGGTGGTGAACGTGGCGTTGCGACTGGATAACGCCGCTCCTGAGGTGATGGAGCTTAGCGTGGTGGATTTGATCGAAGATGCGGTGATGGGGATTGAGGGCTTAAGTAACGTCAGCTCGAGTGTCAGTCAGGGCACGGCCAATATCACCTGCAATTTTGAGTTGAACAAGGACATTAACGTCGCCTTGCAAGACGTGCAAAACCGCATTAATCAGTCAGCTAATCGCCTGCCCACTGCCTTGTATCCGCCGGTGATCACTAAGACTAATCCGGAAGATCAGCCCTTGATGTGGGTGATGCTGACGGTTGATCCCGAGATCCCGAGCTATCAGCAGATGATGATGGCGCGCAATACCTTCAAAAATCAGCTTTCGACCTTACCGGGGGTGGGGAACGTAGTGCTGGCAGGGTATGTCGAGCCCAATTTACGCATCTGGCTGAACGCCAAGAAGATGAAACAGTTTGATTTGACCTCGTCTGACCTCTGGAACGCCATCCCGCTGGAGCAAATTGAGCAACCGGCCGGGCGGATTGAGGCTAGCGACCGGGAGACCAACCTCAGGGTGCTCGGTGAAGCTAATACCGAGCTTGATTTTTCGAACATTCGCATTAACTCGCGGGCAGGTGGGGTGAATTACGCCCCCGTCTTGCTCAAGCAAGTGGCCAGGGTGGAAGAGGGGCTGGGCGACTTAAGGGCCATTTCACGCTATAACGGCAAGAGCGCCGTTGGGCTGGGGGTGGTCAAGCAGCATGGCGCCAATGCCGTGGAAGTCGGCAAGGTGGTGCGCGCCCAGGTGGAAAGTTTGCAAAAAAGTTTGCTCCCAGGCTACCATTTAGAAGTCAAACTTGATGCCACCCGCTTTATCCAAGACTCAGTGCATCAGTTGAACCAGGCGCTCTTAGGTTCAGCTTTGCTCACCTCGGTGGTGTGTTTGTTGTTCTTGGGGTCTTGGTCCTCGACTTTCAATGTCTTGCTCGCCATCCCGACCTCGATTGTCGGGGCGTTCATTGCACTCTACTTTTTTGGCTTCACCTTGAACACCTTCACCTTGCTAGGCTTGAGTTTAGCTATTGGCATTGTGGTGGACGACGCGATCATGATGCTAGAAAACATCGTACGGCATTTTGATATGGGGAAAACCCGCAGACAGGCGGCCCTGGAGGGCTCAGAGGAGATCACCTTTGCGGCCATTGCCACGACGCTTGCGATTGCGGCCATTTTCGTTCCGGTGATTTTCCTCAAAGGCGTGGTCGGGCAATTCTTTTATCAGTACGGGATCACGGTGACGGTGGCGGTTTTTTTATCGCTGCTGGAAGCTTTAACGCTCACCCCGATGCGTTGTGCCCGCTTTTTACAGTCTTCGCATGGAGGCGGCGCAGGCGGCGGCGGTCTGAGTGGTGTCAATCGCTGGATGGAGCGCGCAATGGAGCAACTCACGCGCGCTTACGCCCGCTCCTTGCGCACGGTGCTGGCTCATCGCTTAAAGTTAGTCGGGTTGGCGCTTGCCCTCTTTTGCGGCTCGATGGTGTTGGTGGGTTTTTTGCGCAAGGAGTTGATTCCGCCCCAAGATCAATCCTTGTTCCTGCTAGTAGTAAAAACCAAAGTTGGAACCGCCATTCAAGCCACCGACGAAGCGTTTCGTCAGGTGGAAGCCGAGTTGTGTAAGCGTCCGGAAGTCTTAGACTTGTACACGACGATTGGCAATTATCAGAACAACAATGTCGTCAATGCGGGGGTGATTTATGTCATTTTAAAGCCTAGCACCGCGCGAACCCTGACGCAGCAAGAAGTGATGCAACAGACCCGCACTGAGTTACGCCACCGCTTCCCGCACTTAACGCTTTTTACCCAAGATTTATCGCTCACCGGGCTGAGTGCTTCCAGGGGATTCCCGGTGGAGTTTACCGTCGAGGGCCCGGATTGGGAGCACTTGAAGGTCTACACCGATCAGCTTTTGGAGCAACTGGCAGCGACTGGGTTTTTGGAGGATCTGAACCGCGATTATCAAGACGACATGCCGGAAGTGCACATCGTGCCGGATCGGCTGCGAGCGGGCGCGCGCGGGGTGAGTGTTGCCGCTTTGGGTCAGGAGGTGGCTTATACGATCGGTGGTCAGATTTTTAACGCCGCCACCCAGTATCCCAAAGGTGGGCATCGCTATTCGATTCGGGTGCGCTCGGAGCCTGAGGATCATTCCTCGCCCGAGTCCTTAAAAGCGGTGCGGGTGCGCAATGACCGTGGGACGGTAGGCGAGCTGGTGCCCTTGTTGCAAGCGGCAAGCTTGGTGTCAACTAAAGGTTTTCAGTTGATTTCGCGGGTCAACCGGGCACGGGCCATTCCGGTGTTTGCCAATGTGGCTGAGGGGCAATCGCAACAAGCGGCCATTCAGCAGGTGGTGGCGCTTGCTGAAAAAATCCTACCCCCAGGCTACCAGATCCGCCTGAGCGGGGGAACGGCAGCCTTTCAAGAGACCTTTTCAAGCCTGTTTTTTGCGTTAATCTTAGGGCTTGTGGTCTCGTACATGGTCTTAGCCTCGCAGTTTAACAGCTTTTTACACCCCTTCACCGTGCTGACTGCCTTGCCTTTTAGTCTCTCAGGCGCGCTCATTGCCTTGGCGCTGACCCATCAATCGTTGAGCTTGTACAGTCTGATTGGGTTGGTCTTGCTGATGGGGATCGTCAAGAAGAACTCGATTTTGCTGGTGGATTTTACGAATCAAAAACGAGAGGCCGGGATGACGCCTGAGGCCGCGCTGCTTGAGGCCTGCCCGATCAGGCTGCGCCCGATTCTCATGACCTCGCTTGCCACCATTGTCGGGGCCTTGCCTGAGGCCTTTAATTTTGGTGCAGGGGCGGAGGCGCGCATCCCGATGGCGGTGGCGATGATAGGCGGGGTGTCGCTCTCGACCTTTCTGACGCTGTTTGTCGTGCCTTGCGTCTATAGCTTACTGACGGTGTGGGAGCGACCGGAAAGCGCGCTAGAAAGTGGCGAGCCATCGGTGGTTGGTGGCGTTGTCGGCGTCGCTGGTGGCTCGCCCGTATGAGTTTACCGAGTCTAGCGATCCGCCGTCCGGTTTTTGCCTGGATGCTGATGGCAGCCCTCTTCGTCTTTGGGGGCATCTCGTTTGGGCGCCTGGGAGTGAGTTTGCTGCCGGATGTCGATTTTCCGGTGGTCAGTGTGTCGTTTTCACTGAGCGGCGCAGCGCCTGAGGTCATCGAAGCGCAGGTGCTTGATCCTGTGGAAGATGCCATCATGGAGTTAGGGGGCATTCGCAGCATCAACTCCACGGCCCAGCAAAGCTCAGGCAGCGTCTCAGTTGAGTTTGAGGTCAACCAAAATATCGATATCGCTATGCAAGCGATTCAAAATAAGATCAATCAAGTCAGTAACTTACTCCCCCTGAACCTGCGACCGCCCACCTTGCGCAAGACCAACCCAGAAGATCAGCCGATCATGTGGTTAGGCGTCACAAGCGCTGATCCAAGTACTTTACCCATTGATTTAATGAACTACGCGCGTAACGACTTGTATGGTCAATTTAGTAGCATTACAGGCGTCGGGAACATTATCTTAGGGGGTTACGTCGAGCCTGCTTTAAGAGTCTGGACCAGCAATCAGCGACTGAAGGATTTCAATTTAACGGCCGAGGACGTGCTGAGTGCGATTCAGCAGGAGCAAATTGAGGTGCCAGCAGGCTTGCTGCACAATCACGATCAAGAGTGGTTCGTACGGACGCTGGGAGAGGCCAGATCGCCTGAGAGCTTCGGAAGGCTGACGATTCATCAGCGGCTGCAGTTTGGGGCAAGCAGTAAGCCGATTCGTTTGGATCAGGTGGCCACTATCGAAGAGGGCTTAAGCGATGTCCGCCGCAAATGCCGTTTAGACGGGGTGCGCACGGTCGGTTTGGGCTTGATCAAACAGCACGGCTCGAATGCTGTGGAGGTGGCCAATCTTATTCGCGCGAAGGTCAGTCAGCTCAAACCGTTGTTAAAAGCCCCTTTTCATCTGGCGATTCGTTCGGACAATACCGTTTTTATCAAAAAATCAGTCAAGCAACTGATCTTTACCCTGAGCTTATCAGCCCTACTCACGTCGGTGGTGTGTTATCTCTTTTTAGGTTCGCTGAGCTCAACGATTAACGTGGTTTTAGCCATCCCTACCTCCATTATTGGCACTTTTATTGTCTTTTACGCCTTCCATTTCACGCTCAATACCTTTACCTTGCTGGGCTTAAGTCTGGCCATCGGCATCGTCGTGGATGATGCCATTATGATGTTAGAGAACATTGTGCGTTACCGGGAGCTGGGTTTCTCGAAGCGTCAGGCGGCGTTAAAGGGAGCAGAAGAAATCAGCTTTGCGGCACTCGCTGCCACCCTGGCGGTGGTGGCGATCTTCTTGCCGGTGGTCTTCATGAAAGGGATTATTGGTCGCTATTTCTTGCAATTCGGGGTAACGGTCACAGCCGCAGTCCTGCTCTCGCTGCTTGAGGCGCTCACACTCACGCCGATGCGTTGCGCGCGGTTTTTAAGCGTCACCAGTCACCCGACGACGAGCCCAGATGCGGGAGGCAAGCTGCGGGGTTGGCAGTGGTCGCAGGCGGTGGATCGATTTTTTGCGCGCTTAAGTCACCTCTACTTGCGGATTTTGGCCGTGCTGTTGCGGCACCGCGTGCTAACGCTTGCCGTAACCCTGATGTTTTTTGCGGCGAGTTTGAGGATTGCCAAGCTTTTGCCTTCCGAAATGATGCCGCTCCAAGATCAATCGCTCTTGCTGCTGCGCTTTAAGTTGCCAGTCGGCTCGTCCATTGAGCAAACCGACGGCGTGATGCAGCAGGTTGAAACCCACCTGCTTACCCTAAGAGAGGTGGAGGGTATCTTTAGCGTCGTGGGTGGTTTTGGGGGCGACGCCGTGAATCAAGGGACGGCCTTTTTAACGCTGAAGGATCCAGAGGTGCGCAAGATCAGCCAAAACGAGTTTGCCAAGGTGTTGCGCAAGCAACTCAAGCAGGGGTGGCCAGGCGCGGAGATTGTCGTGCAAGACTTATCGATGCGCGGGTTTGCCGCTTCGCGCGGGTTTCCAGTCGAGTTCATCGTGCAAGGCTCGCATTGGCAACAGCTGATGGGGGTCACCCAACTGATGATCGAGAAGATGAAAGCCTCAGGTACTGTCACGGATGTGAACACCGACGTGCAAGCCGGGATGCCTGAAGTGCAGATCATTCCCGATCGCAAAAAACTTGCAGCCCACGGGGTGAGTCTCAAAGCGGTGACTAGCGTCATTAATTCGCTGTTGGGCGGTGCGATCCTGGTGGGGCAAAACGAGTATCAAAAGGGCCGCCATCGCTACGAAATCGAACTGAGACTCGTGGCCAAGGACCGCAGCCAGATCGTCGATTTGCAGCAAGTGCGCGTCCGCAATAACCGCGGCGAAACCGTGCCTTTATCCGCACTGGTGCATGAAACCTCCGAACCCAGTCTCATGCTGATTTCCCGCCTCAACCGGGTGCGCGCCATCACCGTTTACGCCAATCCGGCCCCAGGCGTCTCGCAACAAGAGGCCCTACAAAAAGTGGAAAAGCTTGCCCGCTCGTTACTGCCACCCGGGTTTTTGTTAAAAATGACCGGCAGTTCGCAAAGCTTTCGCGAGTCCTTTCAAAGTCTACTGGTAGCACTTCTCCTCGGGATCCTGGTCTCCTACATGGTACTAGCTTCGCAGTTTAATAGCTTCGTGCACCCCGTCACTGTGCTCATGGCCTTGCCGTTTAGTATCTCAGGGGCTTTTATCGGCTTATGGCTCGGGCATCAATCAATCAACATGTACAGTATGATTGGCTTCATTTTGCTGATGGGGATTGTGAAGAAAAACTCGATCCTTTTAGTCGACTTTACCAACCAAATGCGGCTGGAAGGTCACTCCGTGCGAGAAGCGCTCCTCAAAGCCTGCCCGGTCAGGCTACGTCCCATTCTCATGACCTCAGCTGCCACGGTGGCAGGCGCCTTGCCTGAAGCTCTGTCGCTGGGGCCTGGCTCAGAAACCACGATCCCAATGGCCACGGCGCTGATTGGCGGGGTGATTGCCTCGACCTTTTTAACGCTCTTTGTGGTGCCCTGTTGCTATAGCTTGTTTGCGATCTTTGAGCAAAAGGATGTTTTAGAGTAACAAGCGATGAGCGGGAGCGCGCGTGGGGGGGGGGATGGGTGCGATGCCTGCAAAAAGCAATCAGACACAAAATGGACGTCACCCTAGACCAGAACCCTGCTTTGCCCGCTAGACTCAGACGAGAGAAGAAGAGCTCACGCTGGCTGGACGATCCTTGCCGCCGTGGGGGCCTTGGGTTTCATTGAATTCGGCATACAGGACTCGGCAAACACCGCAATGAGAAAAAAATAGTGCAAAAAAATAGGTCATAACAGGCCATAAAACGATGAAAATCTTTCAGTCTTGGGTGCGGGGAGGGCTGGTGGTCGTGCGCTCAAGTGGGTTGCTCCTGGGTTGTCTCTCGAAGCAGTCAGTTCCTAGTGGCACGGTGCTGGGCACGCCGCCTTCACTCAGTCACTCACGGGTGGAGTTTTCTCAAGCGACCGTGGTGGTGGGCAGTAACGATCTCTGTCAGGCTTTTGACGATCGATAGCTCTGATCAGCCGATGGTGGCCAAGCGTTATCAGGTGCAAGTCACGCAGGTGGGCGGCACCAGTCAGGGACAATGAGGGGAGCTCGTGAATCAGGGCGATGGCTCGTACCTGGCGACCTGCACGGGGGTAAGCCCGGGGACCGCAATCTCGTTTCAAGGCTGGAGTGATGGTAAGCCGTTTACGTTGGCTGTCCCCACCGTGACGGTCATGCCTGCGGCAGCAAGTGTGATGCGCGTTGCAAGCAATAATCAGCAAACTGGCACGGTCGGAGCCTTATTGCCGTTGCCACTGGCGGCGCTGGTCACCGACTTTAAGGGTAATCCGGTGGCAGGCGAGGCTGTCAGTTGGAGTGCTGGAAGTTGAGAGGGCAGCGCGGTTGCCGGTCGCGCAGGATCCATCACCGACAGCCACTTGCATGCCTAACCTGGGGTAGGTGGCTGGAGTGAAGACTTTTACAGCGTTCTTGCCTGGCGCAATTGCCACGGTGGATTTTAGCGCTACCGCAAAGCGCCATTCACGCTGTGACGTGGGGTACTGAGCCTCAGCGCACCACGGTTGCAATTGCTGCTACTCCGTTCACGCCGTTTACGGTTAAGCTGATGGATGCATTGGCTAATGTGATCACCACCGATAATGCGACGCAAGTCACCATGTCGTCAACTCCTAGCCTGACTGGCATCACCGGTGCTACGGTCTGAGGCGGGGTGGTGCGCTTTGTACTGGTAACGGCAACCACCGCAAGCACGATCACCCTCACTGCCACCAAAAACACGTCCCATCATAGTGTTTCGCTCCCTGTGTGGTGATCGCGCCTGCGGTGGTTGCCTTAAGTCAAAGTCAAGTTACCAGCCCTGCCAGCTTGATGGCAGGATCAAGCGTGATGGTAAGGCTTATTGCCGGTGATGCCTAGGGCAAACCCAATCCGATAGAAATCACTCTCATAGCATTTACCGCAAGCACGGTGGGAGGCATGGGAAGTTTTGGCGCGACCATCAGTCTGGGCGGCGGGTTGTATAGCGCAATTTTTACCGCCATGACCTCGGGGAGCTGTCTCTTGGGTGCGACCCTCAATGGCAATGCGCTGACTCTTCCCTCCAACCCGGCGGCTATTAGTATTGTGCCTGCAAGTGCGATCAGTTCGCTGGTCTGGGGCACGGTGCCGACGCTGAGCTATGCAGTCAGCTCGTCCAACCCGATGAGCGCTTTTAGCTTAAGGCTGCTGGATGGGTCGGGCAATCTGATCACCTCGAACAGCTCAGCAGTGGTCAGTCTCAGTGTGGTAAGCGGCTCAGGTACCTTAAGTGGTACGACAAGCGTCACGGCAGTGACGGGGATGGCAAGCTTTACGCAGGTGACGGCCACCACAGCCGATAGCGTGACGATCAATGCCACGGAAAATAGCCTAGGGCATGCAGTTTCTTAACCGGGTGTTGTCGTGAGGCCGGCTTCCACGATTGCGGCTGTTGCCTGGGGCACGCCTCCTAGTGCAACCTACACCGTAAGCTCGTCGAGTCCCATGACCAGTTTTACGGCAGTTTTAAAGGACGCCTACAATAACGGGGTGACCACGAATAATACCAAGACCGTAACTACTCTTGCAATCACGAGCAGTTTAGGTTCACTAGGCGGAACCCAGATGGCCAGGGTGTCGGCAGGCGTTGCTACTTTTGCGGGGGTGACCGATACCCCGGCTGGCCCCCTCCAGCTGACCGCCACAGAAGTGACCTCGGACCACAGGGTGTTAAGGTCAGGCATTGTCGTTAGCCCTGGTGTTTATTGGCTCAGCAGCAGCGCCAGCAGCCTGTTAGTAGGATCGGCTACCACCGCGACCCTGACTGCTTTTGATGCTTACGGCAATGCCAGCCCTAGCGGCTTGATGACGGAAGCTTTTAGCGTGTCAGGCGTAGGCGGCGGAGTGTTTGCAGTACGCTTGTCAGGCACCACCCCGGGAAAGTGTGTGATTGCGGGAAAACTCAATGGTGGTGCGCTCACTGACACCAGCGCGATTACGGTCGTTGGCCCTTACACGCTTTTGCCGGTAGCAGCACGGACGGCTTGATCCCCTTTGGCAGTCTTTCGCTTTCGCAAGAGGGCGCCACTCTCTACGGCATGACTTTTTCGGGTGGGCCTGCTAATCGGGGAGGGTTGTTTAGTCTGCCGTTCAGCGCTGTCTTCAGCGGTAACGTGACGTTGAGTTATCTGCATTTTTTCCCCGCAGGCTTTGCTTACGGCGCAGGCGCCAACGAGGCTCTCCCGGTCTTCGCCGATGGCTCGACCCTCTACAGCATCACCAAAAACGGCGGCCCCAGCAATAACGGCACGCTGTTTAGCATCCCCCCAAGTGGAGGCAGTCCGAGTTACTTGCATTCCTTTTCAGGCGGCAGCGGGGACGGCGCAATGTCCTGCGGTGATCTCACTTTTTCCAACGACGGCGCAACCCTTTATGACGTCACCAGTAGCGGCGGTCCGACCGGGAACGGCTCGATCTTTCGCCTGCCCGCCAGTGGTGGCAGTCTGACGTATTTGCATTTCGTTAGCGGGGGGGTAGGCGACGGCGCCTTTCCCGTGGGGGAACTCACGCTCTCAAAAGATGGCTCCACCCTCTACAGTTTTACCTTGCAAGGGGGGGGCAGCCAATTTGGGCTCTGTTTTTAATATCCCTACCAGCGGTGGCACGCTCAGTATCTTGCATTTTTTTGCAGGTGGCAGCAGTGATGGCGCCAACCCTTGGGAATCGCCGTTGTTAGCGGCTAACGGCAGCACTCTTCCCGGGCTCACTTCAACCGGCTGCCCGACTAATCTAGGCTCCGTCTTTAGCCTTCCCGCACACTGCGGCAATTCCACCTTCCTACACTTCTTTACCGGCGGCGCCACCGGCGGGGCCTCGCCCTACGGTACGGTGATTTTTGGTGCCAGTTCCACTCTCTACCGCATGACGTCTGCAGGTGGGCCTAGCAATAACGGTATGGTTTTTAGTTTCCCCGTCACAGGAGGGAGTCTCACTTATTTGCATTTTTTTGTAGGCGGCAACACCGACGGTGCCCAACCGCATGACAATCTTCTGCTTTCAAGCGATACCTTTACGCTCTAAGATTTAACTGCCCTGAGAGGACCTGCCAACGCTGGAAATTTTTGTAGTCTCCCAAGATAGCTCTAAGAGACAGGGCTAAGAGGTCGGCTCAGGCGCCCTCTGCCGCATTCAGTCATGAAACGGCCTAGAGATGCCTATCGCCGTCTTTGGAAGAAGTGGGTTGGTGCAGCCAAGGGGGGGGCTGAGGTTCGGACCTTAAGTTCGGGCAAGAGTTTTTTTAACTCTTCAAGGCGAAAGTAGGTCGCGCTTTTCGGCGAGGGTGAGAGTTAAAAGTGGCTTCATTTCGGGGGTAAGCCCAGACTTGCAACCCAAGTAACTGGGTTTTTGGTTCGTTTACGCTGACTGAGCGAATGCCAACTGCTGGCGCAATTGTGCTTCAGCCCGAGCTCTTTTACCTCTTCCTCATCGATGAATCGCTCAACAGCTTGAATAATAAGCTTTTGATAAGGCAACTCTTTTCTTGCTGCAATCCGCTTGACTCCAATAAGATCCATAGCCGGCATTCTTAATGAGATTCATTTTGCATGCTGTTTTTTAATAGGTCGCAACTTTGCCGTCGGGGTAGAAATCCCGAGGGCCATAAGCTCAAGGCTTGCGAGACTTTTGTAAAGCCTCGCAGCCTTGAGCTTATGGCCCTCCCATTCCTGGCTGCTCTTTGGGAGATTCGGGCTTTACGGTTCAGCTTTATCAGTTTTCGGAAGTGCTTTTTTTTGCTTTTTCATAAATTTGTCTCCTTCACTCATCAGGCGGACAGGCTGTCACAAGGTGCTTACCTTTCCATAGTTCCCAAGCCACCCACAGCTCCCTGCCAGTTTCGTTTTACCTAGTGTGTAAAAAAGACGCAAAGGTGGGTCTCGTAACTGATCTGGCGAAAAGAGCGGCATAGCTGTGCTATCCTCAAACGCAGCCTCTCAGGCATCTTGCGTGGTAATTTCTGGATGACGCTTTAGATGCCCAATCCTCATTGATCCGGTCTATTTCTTTAATTTTTTCGGTAAAATGAGAAAATGTCTAGACAGCAAAGTATTTTTTTATTTTAAAATTGCTTTTCTACGGATCCTTTTGCAATGAAACCGGTACTTAGCCAATGACACACCTTCAAAGTATCAAATGCCATGCCTTGTTTGGTTCAGCAGTCGAATCACAGTCTGTGAGACCCTGGTAGACGCGTTACCGCAACGAGCGCGCAAAAGAGATGAGCGGGTTTCCAAGTCTCGGCAGCCTTGGGTCAGACCATCTTCGCTTGAATCGCCTTGCCAAAGCCCGAGCAAGACACCTCAGTGACACCCTCAAGGTGATCCTGCTTCATCAAGCGCGCGAAATCATAAGTCACCTGCTTGCCGGCAATTGCGCCGTCCATCCCGCGAATCACGAGATCAGCGGCTTCTCCCCAGCCTAAGTATCGCAGCAGCATCTCGCCTGAGAGAATGACTGAGCCTGGATTGACCTTATCAAGGTCCGCGTACTTGGGGGCTGTGCCATGGGTGGCTTCAAACACCGCGTGTCCGGTGAGATGATTGAGATTGCCACCTGGAGCAATGCCAATGCCTCCTACCTGCGCTGCCAGGGCATCTGACAAGTAATCGCCATTTAAATTGAGGGTGGCAATGACGTCAAATTCTTCCGGGCGGGTGAGGACCTGTTGCAAGGCAATGTCGGCAATCGCGTCTTTCACCAGGATCTTCCCTGCTGCAAGCTCCTTCTTCATCTCCTCGGCAGCAGCCGACTCCCCGTGTTGCTGCTTGGTGCGCTCCCATTGCTCCCAGGTATAGACTTGAGTTCCAAATTCCTTCTCAGCCAAAGCGTACGCCCAGTTGCGAAAGCCGCCTTCGGTGAACTTCATGATGTTGCCCTTATGCACCAGGGTCAGCGACTTGCGTTTTTCCCGTAAGGTGTATTCCAGCGCCGAGCGGACCAGGCGCTCGGTGCCCTCTTGCGACACAGGCTTAATGCCCAGCGCCACGGAGTCGGGGAAGCGAATTTTTTGATATTCCTTAGCAAAATGCTCCTTAAGGAAGGTTAACAGGAGGCGGGTGCCTTCCGAGCCCTTTTCAAACTCAATGCCGGCATAGATGTCTTCAGTGTTTTCACGAAAAATCACCATGTCGACTTTTTCCGGATGCTTCACCGGCGACGGAACGCCTTTGAACCAGCGGATGGGTCTTAGGCAAACGTAAAGATCGAGCATTTGACGCAAGGCCACGTTCAGTGAGCGAATCCCGCCGCCAATGGGCGTGGTCAGTGGGCCTTTGATCGACACCAAGTAATGCCTGAGCGCGGTTAAGGTGTCTTCAGGCAGCCAGTCATTGGATTTTTTAAAAGCCTTTTCACCTGCAAAAACTTCAAACCATTCGATTTTTTTGCGGCCCTGATAGGCGTGCAGCACGGCTGCATCTAAAACGGCTTGCGCCGCTTTCCAAATGTCCCGGCCGGTGCCGTCGCCTTCGATGAAGGGAATAATCGGATGATCAGGAACTTGTAATTTGCCGTTTTGAAATGTAATTCGCTCGCCTTGAGTGGGAGCGCTGAGGTTTTTGAAAGTGGGGGTGACTTGAGACATGGGAAATTCTCCTGATGCGGTTTTGAGACGGTAAGAGAGAGACTTCTTTCCTTTTCAGTCTTGATTGACCTGCAGTCGAGTGTCAAGTTGAATCGGGGGTGCGATCGTGAGAAAAGTCTAATTTTTTTTCAGGCTTGGGTTTCAAAAGTCTCACCTTGTCGGCGCGATCTTCACCTTCGGTTTCAAAGCGCCAGAGAATTTCACAGTTTTGTAAGTGAGCGGTGGTTTCTTCCTGCGCCGATTGAATGTGGACAATGCCGTTGGCAAACAGCGTCACATCGGCTGAGTCAACGTAAGTGCCCTCTTCGCCGGGGTAATAGAAGATCACGCGCATGGCTTTGCCGCGACAGATAATCGAGGGGCTGTTGGACTCGTCGGCTGGCTTGCGTTTTTTCCAGGAAAATAAGCTCATAAGTCCTGATCTTACCTGATTTTCTTTTGGTTTTCCAGGCAAAATTCCGGAGTTGCCTAAGTGAGATTTTCTGTTAAAAGGAAAGCATATGATTATTGTGCGATCGCCGCTTCGGATCACGCTGGGAGGGGGAGGGACTGATTTGCCCTCCTATTATCAGGAAAACACCGGTTTTTTAATAGCTGCTGCGATTGATAAGTACGTCTATATCACCTTGCATCAGACCTTTTACCGTAGTTTAATTGTCAAGTACGCCAAGATGGAGAAAGTCGACCGGGTGGAGGACTTGGAGCATCCCATTGTCAGGGAAGCGTTAAAAGCTTTCGCCATTGAGGATCCGCACTTAGAGATCACGTCCATGGCCGATATCCCAGCCGGGACCGGTTTAGGTTCCTCGGGCTCGTTTACCACCGCTTTGCTGAAGGCCTTGCACACCTCGAAGAAGTCAATCGTGCAGCCAAGCGAGCTTGCCGAGCAGGCCTGTGACATTGAAATGAACCGGCTGCAAGAGCCGATTGGGAAACAAGATCAGTACATTGCGGCTTATGGCGGGGTGAACTGTTTTACCTTTCATCCCTCAGGCGCAGTAGACGTCACGCCGCTGAAGATCTCAGAAGCCACTTTGCTCGATTTAGAGGAGCACTTATTGCTCTTCTATACCGGTCAGACCCGTTCGGCGTCGCAGATCCTGAAGCACCAAAATGATCAAAGTAAGGCTAAAAACCCTGACATGTTGGCCAACCTCCATTTCATAAAGGAGTTAGCCTATCAAAGCCAAGCGGCGCTCGAAAAAGGGGATTTGGTAGAGTTTTCCCGGCTGCTAAACGTCCATTGGGAGCGTAAGCAGGGCCGCTCGCAGGAAATGACTAATTCGGCGATTAACCGCTATTATCAAGCCGGGATGGCAAGCGGCGCGCTCGGCGGTAAGCTGATTGGCGCTGGAGGCGGTGGCTTTTTGATGTTTTGTGCCGAAGACAAATCCAGGCTCAGGCGGGCAATGGCCGCCGAAGGGCTCAAAGAAGTACGCTTTCGCTTTGATTTTCGGGGAACCACCATTCTTGCCTGAGGAACTTCCTGCTCCGCAACTCGTGGTTTTAGCCGGGGGTTTAGGAACCAGGCTGGGGGGTTTAACTCGTCAGGTTCCTAAGGCCATGGTGCCAGTGCAAGGGGTACCGTTTGTCGACCATCAGCTGCGGCTCTTTGCCGCTCAAGGCCTAAAAGAGGTGATTTTTGCAACTGGGCATCTGGGAAGTCAGATCGCGCAGTATGTGGGAGACGGTAAAAAATGGGGGCTTGAGGTGCGATACGTCGATGAGGGTCCGCGGCGTTTAGGCACCGGAGGGGCTTTGCGGGAGGTGGCTTCGCAAAAAAACGCCCAAGGAGAGTGGCTCTTAAGAGAGCGCTTTTTAGTGACCTACGGGGACTCCTACTTGCCGATTGATTACTGTCTCATCTGGGAGTTTTTTGCCCGTTCGCTGGACCCGGCCTTGATGGTGGTGCTCAAGAATCATAACGCTTGGGATGAGAGTAATGCTTGTTTTCAGTGGCCAAAAGTGACGCTGTACGAAAAGCGTCAGAGCCAGCAATCGCCTGTAAGAGAAAAAAAATACATTGATTACGGTCTGTTAGGTTTTGAGCGGGAGTTAATCTTAAATCGCATTGCGCCCGGCGAGGTGGTCGATTTAGCAGCGATTTGCCATCCTTTAAGCGTGGAGGGGAAGCTCGCTGGTTTTTTGGTGCACCAGCGTTTTTACGAGATGGGTTCGCGGCAAGGTCTGGCTGATTTGGAGCAGTTTTTAGCCAAAAAGACGGAAAGTGGGTCCTCGAATGAGTTTTTCCAATAAAGCTTTGCTTGACGCAAGCGGTGATTTACGCTAACTATCCAAAAATATGAAATTAAAAACTAAAAAAGCTGCAGCCAAGCGATTTTCATTCACCGCCACTGGGAAAATTAAGTTTAAGCGGATCAATAAAAGACATAATTTAGGGAAAAAAGCCGCTTCCAGGAAATTAGCCCTGAGAAAAGGCGGTTTTGTTTCTAGTGGTGATATGAAGCACGTTGAAAAGTGCATGCCTTACGGCGCCTAAGACCTCGTGCTGCGGGAAACCCAAGGCTACTTGTGGTTTGACCAACATGGGCATGGAGCGGGCTTTTTGCTGAATTGCCCCGAGTGCCCCTAAGTGCCTCTTAAGCTCAAAGCTTTTAGTTTTTTTAATTCATTTTTTTAATTATCTTTCAACTGTCTTTTAACTAGTAAGGTCTTTGGGTGGCGAACCTTTGGGTCGCAGCCTTAAAGCAAGCAAGGGAGTGGATCATGCCTCGCGCAAAACGTGGTTTTAAACGCCGTCGTCGTCATAATAAGGTACTGGATAAAGCCTCAGGTTTTGTCTTAGGTCGTAAAAATAAATTTAAACGAACGGCTGAAGCTGTTGACCGCGCCCACGTCTACGCTTTTCGTGACCGACGGGTGAAGAAGCGCGAGTTCAGGCAGTTGTGGATTGCGCGTTTATCAGCCGCAGCCAGTGACAACGACATCAGCTACAGCCGCTTGATGGGAGCGATGAAGAGCGGTCAGATTCGTTTGGATCGTAAAATCTTGTCAGAAATGGCGATTGTGGATCCTGCAGCTTTTACTGCGGTGGTGAATCAAGTTCGTCAGCTCGCACCTGCCGCTTAATGATTGCTCAACTCAATGAGATCGGCGCGCAGGCTTTAGCGGCCATTGCGCAGGCGATTGAAAGGGATGATCTCGAGAAAATTAAGACTGCTTTTTTAGGCAAAAAAGGCTCGTTAGGTCAGACCTTACGGCTGCTTGGCACCTTGCCACTCGAAGAGCGCGCTCAGATCGGAACGGTGGCCAATGACTGGAAGCAGCGCTTTGAGAGTGCTTGGCGTGAGAGTCTTGAGCGGCTCGAGCTGAAAGAGATTGAGCAGCAAACTCAGAGTGATTTCGTTGATTTAAGCTTTCCAGCCCTCTCGTCTTACCGGGGGTCTTTGCACCTGTTGACCCAGGTGACTCACCAGATCGTCCAGATCCTAGGCCATTTGGGTTTTGAGCTCAAGCGTGGTCCTGAGGTGGAGACGGAGTACTTTAACTTTGAAGCGGTCAACATCCCGAAAGACCATCCATCACGCGACATGCACGACACTTTTTTTATCAAAGAAGGAGTGGTGCTGCGCACCCATACTTCAGGCGTTCAGATTCGTGCGATGATGGAGCAGCCTTGGCCGATCCGGATGATTAGTGCGGGTGCAGTTTATCGTTGTGACGACGATGCCACGCACTCCCCGATGTTTCATCAAATTGAAGGTTTGTGGGTCGATCGCGGCGTTCGCATGAGTGACTTGAAGGGGACCTTAGAGTTTCTGGTGCGCGAGCTCTTTGGTCGGACAACACGAGTTAGGATGCGCGCTAGTTATTTTCCCTTTGTCGAGCCTGGGGTGGAAGTAGACATGAGTTGCTTTAAGTGCCGCGCGCTCCCGGTTGTGGGTTGTCGGGTGTGTAAGGGCTCAGGTTGGCTTGAGGTGTTGGGCGCAGGGATGGTGCATCCGCGGCTCTTCGAGCAGGTGGGTTATGGGGCCAAAGACCCGGATTTACGGGGTTTTGCTTTTGGGATCGGGGTGGAGCGCATTGCCATGCTGTTGCATGAGTTGCCGGATTTGCGCTATTTGTTTCAAAATGACTTGAGATTTCTCCAACAGTTTTAAAAAAAGGCAATACCAACACATGCAGGTTTCACTGAACTGGCTTAAGAAGTGGGTCGATCTCTCGTCGCTCGAAAAAAGTACAAAGCCCAGTGTGCCAAGTTTAAAGGTCGGCTTACTTGGAGCCGTGACACCTCTAGCCATGCCAGTTGACAGGCTAGTCGACGAGCCAGGAGACGCGCCTATTGGGCTGCAGGTCTTGGCTGAGAAAATTACGGCTTTGCTGACCCAAGGCGGCATCGAAGTGGAAAGCTTTCGGGTGTTGAGTGAGGGTTTGGAGCAGGTGGTGGTGGCTGAGATCCAGGAGAAAAAGCCTCATCCTCAAGCCGATCGCTTAAGTCTGTGCACGGTGCAAGCCGATCAGAGTTATCAGATTGTTTGTGGCGCCCAGAACATGAAGGTGGGCGACCGTGTGGCCTTGGCCAAAATTGGGGCAAAACTGCCTAACGGGCTTGCCATCCAGCAAAGCACCATTCGTGGGATGGTTTCTCAGGGGATGCTTTGTTCCTTGCAAGAGCTGGGTCTCACGGACCAGGTGTTGCAGCAGCTGCAGCAGCCCGCGCTTGAAAGCGGGGGAGCGCCTGCTGCCAACCCCGGGCCTGGGATTCTGCTTTTACCGCCGCAGACCCCGCTTGCCCTCCCGCTTGCGGTAGTGTTGGAGTTAGAGGAGGTGGTTTTTGAGGTGAAGCCGACGCCGAATCGCGGTGACTGCCTGAGTCACTTGGGGATCGCGCGCGAGCTTGCGGCGATGCTGCGCGGGGTGTCGCTCAAAACTCCTTTTCCGGACGCTCCAAGCGCGAGGGAAACGGAGGATTTTAGCTGGGAGACCCAGACCGAAGAGGTCACGGGAGAGGCGAACGGCGAGTCTAGCGGCGAGGCGACTCGCTCGGTATTGCAGTTTTTTGCGCTGGCCATGGAAGCGGTTCGAGTCGGGCCTTCGCCTGCCTGGTTGGTGCGCGATCTAGAGCGCGTCGGGGTGAAGTCGATCAATAACGTGGTGGATGCCACCCAGTGGTTGATGCGGGATACCGGTCAGCCGACGCATGCTTATGACTTGG
Organism: Oligoflexia bacterium; assembly: GCA_043732485.1. Lineage (GTDB taxonomy): Bacteria > Bdellovibrionota > UBA1018 > UBA1018 > UBA1018 > JAYTHP01. The sequence continues at coordinate 36,410 of JAYTHP010000175.1, read as the reverse complement.
CAAAAATTCAAGGAAAGGTGCAGGTGAGGCTGGCGTCTTTAGGCGAGCAGGTGAGTCTGTTAGAGGGTACTGAATGCAAGTGTCGTGGCGGCGAGCTCTTGGTGGTCGATCAGACTCAGGTCTTAAGTTTAGCGGGGGTGATGGGTGGGGTGACCTCGGCAGTCAGTGAGCAGACGCAAACGTTGTGGTTGGAGTGTGCACAGTTCCTGCCGCAAGCGGTGCGCCGGAGTAGCCGGAGTGTAGGTGTGAAGACTGAGGCCTCCTTGCGCTTTGAAAGAGGAGTGGATCCGGCCGGGGTGCTGCCCAGTCTGGAGCGTTTGGTGCATTTGCTCATTGCACTGACGGGTGGCCGGGTGGTTGGCCCGCTGAAGCGGTGGGTGGCGCCGTGTGCTGCGCCCCAAGTTGCCATTGAGTGTGAGGTGGAATTTTTTCAGCGGTTCTTGGGTTTTGCGTCCAACCGGGATGATTCTGCTCCGTCCGGCGCGTCACAGCAGCAGCAGCAGCAGGAGGAGGAGGAGGAGGAGGCTGCTACTGCTAGCGTCAGTCTCAGCGTCTCCGATTGTCGGGAGATTTTACAACGACAAGGCTGCGAGGTCGGAGAGGTCGGTGAAGTGTCTGTTCGGGCTGCAACGACGATAGGGAGCGCGGCGCGAGTCTGGCGGGTGTTGCCGCCTTCCCACCGCGCTGATTTGCGGCTTGCGGTGGATTTAGCGGAAGAAGTGATCCGGGCGGTGGGTTACGAGCGATTGCCTGCCACTTTGCCGGGGTGGCAGACGCCCCATAGTGTTCTCCAAGGCGGCTGCAGCGGTGAGGTGGCCTTAGAGCGCCTGGCTAAGGAATCCTTGGTGAAAAGCGGTTTTTACGAAACGGTGCACCTGCCGTTTTTGAGTTCAGCGGATTTAAAGAAGTTTCAAATCCCGGCTGAGGTTCGCATTCAAAACCCCTTAAGTGAGGAGCAAGAATGGATGGCGCCGAGCCTGTTACCGGGGTTATTACACACGGCCATGCATCACGTGCGGCATCATTTTGGCAGTGAGCCGCTGGGGATTCGTCTTTTCGAGTTGCGTCCCACCTTTAGTTTAGCGAAGACGGTGGCTAGTGCTCAAAAAGAGCTGGAAAAAGCAGGCGACGCCCCTGACTTGAGACGCGCTGAGACCGGGATTGCTCAGCGCCAGCGCTTGGCTTTCGTGCTAGCGGGGCCACAGTTTGCGCAAGGCTTGCGTATCCAGCGTGGAGAAAGTCGCTTTGAGGATCTGCGAGTGGTGGTGGAAACCCTTTTCCAGGACTTGCGGGTGAAGGGGGCGGTGAAGATGGAGTGGAGCGGCGGGCAGTCAAGCGAGCAAGTCTCACGGCACTTGGGTCAGCACCTGGGTCAGCAATTTTGCCATCCCGGGCAATTGGCCTCCTTCAGTCTTGGCTCCACCACGCTTGGTTTTTTAGGTTTGATTCATCCTTTGCTTGCGTTTAAGTTGAAATTAAAAATTCCACTTTTTTTAGGCGAGTTGGATTGGGACGGGCTTGCGGGATTTGCGCAAAAAGCCTTAAAACCAAGAATTTTTCAGCCGTGGTCGGAGTTCCCCTCGATGGAGCGTGACTTTGCCTTGCTGGTACCTGTTCATCTGCCGGCTGAGAAGTTGTGTCAGCTGGCGCTCAAGGTGGGTAAGCCGCTGGTGAAAAGTGCCCAGATTTTTGATATTTATCAGGGCAGCCAGATTGCAGAAGGGCAAAAAAGTCTGGCCTTGCGGCTGCAGTTTGCTGCGCCTTCGCGCAGTTTGCTTGAGGCTGAGGTGAGTCAACTGTCTGAGCAGATCGTCAAGCGCTGGCGGCAAGAGTGTGGGGCCGAGCTGCGTTAGTCTCGCTGTCGGGAAGGTGTGAGCGTTTCAGGTCGGCTCTGCGGCAGGTTGGGCGCCGCGGTCTTGGGCGATTGAGGCCTTTTTTTGTGGGAGAGGGCTGAAAAAAAATGAAAAAAAGCTCAAAAAATGATCCAATAAGAAACGCGGTGGCTTGAAGTGCAGGGTGGCTTGAAGCGTGTGATAGGTGAGATGCAAGCGCGAGTGGCCGTGGCTAAAAGTGAACGGAAAAAAACGGGTCAGTGCGCCTAAGTCCAGAAAAAGAGTAGGGGAGCCGGAACGTAAACAAGTGGCAAGCGACTGAGTCGGTGTGTTCCCGCAGACCCGACAAGTAGGTTTAAGCGGTGTAGGAAAAATAACTGGGTGAAGTTTGGCAGCGGACCTAAAACTGAAATGAATCGATGAGATTTAGGCCTCGATCCAGACCTAGGCCTAGACTTAGATCCAAACGATCATCAAAGAAAGAAAATGAGGCTAGATTGTGGCGATGACGAAAGCAGACTTGGTAGAGTCTTTGTATCAGAAAATTGGATTTTCAAAAAAAGAAGCCGTTGAACTGGTCGAAAAGGTGTTTGACGTCCTGAAGTCGAAATTGGCTTCAGGTGAGAAGATCAAACTCTCGGGCTTTGGCAACTTCGTGGTGCGCGAGAAGCGAGCTCGAACCGGAAGAAATCCGCAAACCGGGGAAACGATTGAAATTAAAGCCCGTCGCGTTTTAACCTTCAAGCCTTCCCAAGTCCTCAAAGAGGCCGTCAATGAGGCGCAGGCTGCTGCCGTGGAAAGCTTGCTCGCTAAAAGCGAATCGCCTTAAGCAGGCCCCGGCGGGTTGCGAACCTGCTGGTGGATTCTGAGGGCAAGCTCTCGAGAGAAAATTCTCTGAAGCGGGCTCCCAGGAAGGGTGCTCCCCCTATTTCAGGAAAAATGAGTCTCAGGCTTGGGTCTGAGAGGGGTTAAGGCGCAAACTTAAAGGAGTGCAGCGTGTCAGTGCATTTCGTGATCCTCACTTGTCCTTCATTGCACCACGACTTCTTGCGTTTTTTGCGCCCCGGGGGGGCGCGTGACGCGGTAGCAGGCCAATTCTCATTGCGTACCTTAGGTTCAGCCATGCCCTTGCCAGGGCACGCCGCCTTTGAAGCGGGGGGCGCGGCGTTAAAAAATTGAAAAACTTGACAATTTAGTTTTTTTTAAGACAATGAGTGGCAGGTCCCCCTGGGTCTCAGGCGCGGAGTTGGCCTGGGAGTGCCTTGCGCCTGTCTGGAGCAGGCGGGGGTGGTGGCGGACAGACGGTTGCTTGGTGGGGGCCGGTCGGCCGGTGCCACCTAAAGAGGGGAATGTCAGGGTGTCGTATCGTATGGCCCTGAAAAGCGTAAGCGGAAGAAAAACGACTTGAAAAAAACCAGTCAAGAAAAGGAGTGAAACAGTGAACTTACAAAAAAAAGGTGATCGACAAGAAAAGCACGTCCAAGCTGTGACTCGAAGTCTTTTTGAGAAGGCCGTTTGGATCCCGGTTCTGGCAACCCTGGCTGTGGCGTTAAACGGAGTCATGCAAACGTGCTGTTCATTTCAGGGCGCAATTCCCACGGCGCCTCTGAATCAGGCGACCGCGCCCTCTTCTTCTTCTGATGACCCAAAGCTTGAGGACGAGGCAGCAGCAGCTGGCCGTAAGGCTGCAACCGTAGAAGGGAATAAAACCTTAGAGAGTAACCCTAATATTTTTGCGGAATTAGCAAAAAAAATCGTTCCTTCTGTGGTCAACATCTCAACTGCTTCCTTGATGAAAATGCCGGTCGGTCCGCACGGTGAGTCGGGGGATCCGCTGCGCAGGTTTTTTGAAGATTTCTTTGGCAACATTCCCGGGCATGGCGGAGGAGGCATTCACCCTTGGCAGCATCCAAGGCGCCGTGGTCAGGGTCAGCCGCAAGACTCGGTACCTGCGATACCCAAAGCTATGGCTTTAGGAACGGGCTTTATTATTGATGCTTCGGGCTTGATTTTGACCAATTACCACGTGATTGAGAAAGCGGATGAAATTAACGTTAGTTTCACGGAAGACCCGTCAGAAAAGCCTACCACGGGACTGGTGGTGGGACGCGACGCGGAACTCGACGTGGCGCTGATTCAAGTGAAAACCACTAGGCCGCTCGTGGCGCTTGCGCTGGGAGACTCCGATGGGCTGGAAGTCGGAGAATACGTCATTGCGGTGGGAAACCCCTTTGGTCAGGGTCATTCGGTGACCCACGGGATTATCTCGGGCAAGGGACGTTTGTTGCCTGATTTTGTCATGAACAATTACAGCACCTACTTGCAGACCGATGCGCCGATTAATCCTGGTAATTCCGGTGGCCCTTTGGTGAATTTAAAAGGTCTGGTGGTGGGGATTAATAACGCGATTGACGCTAGGGCGCACGGTATTGGTTTTGCCATTCCGGCCAAAGCGGTCAAGGCGATCTTGCCGCAATTACGGGAAAAAGGCAGCGTGGCTCGGGGCTTTATCGGGGTGGGAGTCGATCAGTTGACCCCGGAAGTGAGTACGCAATTAGGCGCGCCCAATGACTTAAAAGCAGCCTACGTCAATCATGTCTACCCGGGGCAGCCTGCTGATCTTGCGGGCGTGCAAGAGTATGACATTATTCTCGAGTTCAACGGCAAGACGGTCCACTCTTCTAATGAGTTGGTGGTGGCCGTGACGTCCGTTGCGGTGGGTGAGACGGTGGCGATGAAGGTCTTGCGCGGGGGGAAAGCAAAAACCGTGCAGATCAAGATTGCGCAAAGGCCGAACGGCGCAGTGGCTGAAGTCGATCGCAAGAAGACTAAGCCCACCGCTGAGATTGACACGGGCATGCACTTGGAGAATCTTACGCCAGAATTGGCGCAACAGCTTGGGTTGTCGGTGGCGGATAAGGGCGTCGTGGTGCTAGAAGTGGCCGAAGGTGGTCCTGCGGCGCGCTCGGGTTTCTTGTCAGGCGATCTGATTGTCGATGTGGATCAAAAGAAGGTGAAAAACCTTGAGGAGTTCTTTGCGATTGTGAAATTAAAGAAGAATTACTTGATTCGCATCCGCCGGGAAGTGGCAGGCGGCCTGGAAGGTTTTGCCGTGGTGGTCTTGAATCTGAAGGATTAATGACACCACCCCGCAGGCCGAGATAGTCTGAAGCAGTCTGATGACGCACCCTGAGAAAAGAGTTCTCTGTTTCCTGCTGCTTCACCTCCTCCCCCTTGGGCTCTTTTTTGAAAGATCCACCCTTGGGGGAGCTTGCGTTTCCAAGGAGTCAACCCTTCAGCCCGTCACCGCCTCAGCCTCGCTGAGGGCTGATGTGAATTGTTTCCTTCTCACCGAGTTACCTCCGGAGATCCTGCGCTAGATTCGACTAGCGCTGGACCCTGCGGCTTACCTCAGGCTGGCTTCAGACTGCTGACCAGTCGAGAGGCAGTCCAGGAGAGGTGGCGACAGAGTCGGGATCAGCTGAGCGAGGTTCCGGCAAATGACTGATCCACGGTTTTTGGCACGAACCCCCCTGAAAGGGCACTCTCCTCCGGGCTGTCACTGGCTTGAGTGTACTTAGTGCAATCCAAGGCCCGGTAGGTCTCTCAAGCTGCCCTATATAGGTCGAAGGCCCTAAAACTGTACTTTTACGATGTTCCGGAAATGAGCGCTTTGCCTAGGGTCTCTGGTTGCTAGGGATTTTAAGCGAGTCTCGATTCAGTTTTTGCATCGGGTCACTGGACAAGGGATTGCTGCAGCAACTACCGCGGACACAAGAGATTGAGCTTAATTTGAGGCGATTTGAGCTAGGAGACGAGGGTGCAAGAGACCTCGCCCGGGCCTTGAGAAGCTTCAATCACCTCGCACGACTTAGCGCGTTGAGGCTGGGGTTCAACAAGATTGGCGCGGAGGGGGCTAGAGAGATTTGGGGGACGGGGGCGCCAGAGTCATCGCGCAGGCGTTGGAGGGCCCTGGTGGTAGTGGCGCATACCCTGTCTTCCTCAGCTCGTTGGCTTTGGGTGGCAACCGTATTGGCGTGGAGGGTGTCGGAGTCATTGCGCAGGCGTCGGGGAGCGAGAACAATCGCCTCATCGTTTTAGTTTTGTGGGGCAACCCGCCAGAGTCCTTACTGAGGCCTTAGTCAGCAGGCACAATCGCCTCAGCGCTCTCAACTTGAGGTGCACTGCTCTAGGTAAGGCCGGGGTAACAGCCCTCACGCGGGCGGCAGCAAGCCCGCGCAGCCGGCTCACCTCGTTGAATTTAGCGTCAAACAAGATTGGCAGGGAGGGTGCAAGCGACATTGCGGCAGCGCTGGAGAGCAAGCACAATGGCCTCACCTGCTTGGATCTCGAGCGTAACGAGCTTGGCGACGTTGGGGTCGCGGTAATCGCGCCGGCGTTAGCGAGCCTACACAATGCTCTCATTTCTTGCGATCTTGGGAGCAACTCTCTCGGGCCAGGAGCTGCCATAGCCATCGGCAGGGCGCTGGGGAGTACAAACAATCGCCGCACCTCCTTGCAGTTGGCCTGCAACTTGATGTTGGATGACGTGGCAACTGCTATCGGATAGGGTTTGAGGGGGCAGCAGCGACAAGAGAGAGCCCTTGTCTTAAGAAATTGATTCTGTTTGGCACCAAGATGGGGGACGCGGGGGCAAGAGAATGTGCCAAGGTTTTGCAGCAAAGTCGTCCGCACGCTCTCGTGTGGTTGAGCGTGGGCGCCTACGAAAAGCGGCTTTCTTCTGCCGTCCAAGCTGAGCTCAGGGCCGCAGCGCCAGGGTGCGCCTTGCATTTTTGATCCGCTCTCGGCTTAGCCTATCCCCCCAGTGGGATTTCAGAAAGTGGTGGTAGGCCCGGCGTTGTTGTTGGCAGGCGCCGCTGCAAACTCCAGCAGCTTCTGGGCGCGCGCTTCAAGCTTAGCGGGTGTCAGGGGTGCAAAGAACAGCTGAGCGAGGGCGTTTTGCGGCAGCTGATCGTGTCGCAGCTGATGGTACAAGTCTTGTGCGAGTGTCGCTCCAAGCCGTCTGGCTACCTCCCAGTGGGTGAGGCTGACGGGGCGGCGGCGTCCGCGGCGCTGGGGAGGGGTGTTTGCGCGAGGCTTGCCACTGAGTAGACGGTGCATGTGGCCTCTGATCATCGCTTCTCGCACGAAAAGTGGCCGGGTCTTTTTTGTCTTTAGTGCCAGCAACCGCTCTTGGTTATGCCCGGGCGGTTCGAGCTTGCGCTTGGGGTTCATCATGAGGCTACCGAGATAGCCTAAGGTTCTGGCGAGCAGCTGGAAGTGAAAACTGAGGGAGAGGGCTTGCGATTGCAGGAGTTGGGGGTGCAGGCTGTGAAAGAGGTGCAAGGCTGCCATTTCAGCGACCCGGTTGAGAGAGCCTGAGGCAAGATAACCCACGCCTGCAAAAGGCAGGTTCAAGGTGTGCTGGTGGCGCACGGCAAAGCGAATGACGCGGTTTTGCACTTGGGTCAGGCGCGTGGGAGGGTTGCCTCCGTGTTGTAGATCGAGGGTCTTATCGTTTTCCCAAGTATAGAGGGTGGGTGGATCGAGTGAGGGCGGGGGGCAGCCAAAGAAGCTGGCTAGCCTGATGGCAAGCTCGCGCACCCAGGAGGGAAAGTCGGTTTCCGAGAAGGAGTCGCTAAGAAACTGGGGATCAACCTCAGACGCGCTATTTTCTAGCCAGCGCACTAAGGCGTGCAGTTTGGCGTTGGGGGAGTAGGGGAAGAGCGCAAAAACGTTGCTTTTGAGTTGTAAGGCTTCAGTGGAGAGTTCAAGCCCGTGTGCGGCTAATTTCCAGTACAAAGAGTCAACGTCTTGGTGGACGGAGGCCCAAGAGAGCGGGCGTTTCAGGAGTTTTTTGGAGATCTGCGTTAAGTGTTTCGGGAGATGGGCAGAGCCAACGTGCAGGCTCCCATACAAGACGATCATCGGGATGGAATGAAGTGGGTGGAGGAGGGACTGCTCGTGGTGAGGGTGCGGCGGCGGCTGGTTAGCCTGGGTGCGGACGAGTTGCTTTGGGGTGAGCTCGTGGGTAATGATCTTCGCAGCCCATTGGTCTCTCGCTCGTAAGTCGGTCTCTGTGCGTGCGGGGGCATGGGGCATGTTTAAGGCCACAAGCCTAATGTCTTGCTGCTTGGCCCAAGTGATCAGGGGCTCGTAGTAGGCGTAGGGAAATCCCCAGTTTTCCTGGTAATCGATCAAGGTTAAAAATTCAGTCAGCGAGCAGCGATCGTGTTGGTAGTCCTCTAAGGCCGCTTGAAACTGACTGCCCAGAAACTCTAAGCCGATGGCCGTGGGCTTTCGGGTCAGCGACAGATCTTTCAGTAAGCGCAAAGCGGTTTTTTGCGACTGCTGAAAGGCGTGAAAATCGCCAATAAAGATCACCTCCTTTGCCTGCAGCTCCTCAAGTACGCGAGCGTAAGACAGGGGGGGGTGGGTTTGCGCTTGACACTGAGCTTGAAGCCGAGCCCGAAGCCGAGAAGAAGAAGAGGAAGGCGGCAGCCGCCGAAAGTCACGGGCATTTTCCCTTGCATAACGGGCAATGGCCTGAGGGGTGGGGCCAAGCAGCTCTTCAATTTCTAGCTGTAAGCCGCGATAGATCTCTTTTTGCAATTTTAAGGCCTGCGCGAGTCTTGTTTTTGAGGGGTGGGCTGGGTGGTGGAGGGTAAGGGTGGGTGGCGAGGCTGCAGGCACTTTCATGAGCTTTTTCACCTTTCAGGAGCGCTTTCAAGAGCGCGTGGTTTTAGTATCTGATCCTGGGGGACACGCAAGTAGGTGTGTGTGCGGGAGGAGTCGTCTGAGATGGTCTCAAGAACACTCAGACGACTCAGTGGTGCAGTTTGTGGGTCAGGGAGGCGCTCAGAACGCAGCGATCAGGACCACGCGCCTGGCTGTGGGTCACCTGCACCTCAGGGAGGGAGGTCGTCATGAGGCCCTCTACCCAGTGGGTATGAAATTGACACAGCAAGTCAGCAGCCTGAGGCAACACGGCTGGATTGTGCAGCGGATGCTGGGCTGACGGTGTTGGCGCCTGCTGATGCTGCTGCCGGTGTTGTGGGTGGTGAAGAGCGCGGGTAGACCGGAAGGCTTGATGCGGACAGTGCAGTAATTCCACCTCGAGCGTGCGCTCGAGTGCGCGCCTCACCAGCAAATTCGGTGAGCGTGGAAAGCCTAAAAGCACGGAGTTGCTTAAGATCATAGCCCATTCCCGCAAGTTTGCGGCTGACGACGACGATGACGCCGAGTGTAAGCCCCAAGCGTTGGCCGACCACCTTTGACCCGAGTCATGCGCAAGCCGGAAGAGCAGCTCCCAGGAAGCACTAGGCTGCAAACACAAGGGGGTGACTAATGCCAGTTCTTGTTGCCATAGCTGCGCCAAAAGTGCTTGCAGCATGACGGCCGGGGGTTGCTGGACATCAAACCCCTCTTGCGGTTGTGACGCGAAAAGCGTGGCCTCTTGAACCGACGGTGGGGAAGGTGCTAGCGCTTGCTCGCAATCGCTCAGTAGCTCCTGCAGGTGAAGAATCTGCTGGTAAAGCTGAAGGTCTTGTAGGCTTGCGGCACTTTGATGCCACGGGCTGAGTGTGACTTGCGGAAGCAACGCCGAACTTCGCGAAGGTGACTGCGGCGGTTTTGGCTGCGATGAGACGGAGGGGGTTGGGTGAGGGTGGCGTGTCATGATTTTTGTTTTTGCCTAAAAGTAGAGGTTAAAAGTTTGGTGAACGGTTTTCAAGTCATTTTTTGTGGCCAAGTCGGAGCAAAAGAAGGGGTGTGCGCGTGTGTGTGTGTGCAAGAGGCGGCGCAAAAATGCTTGCAACGTCTCTCAGGGGGGTTGTGTGCGCTCTCTACCACCGTGCCCTGGTTTTGCCCTTTTCCCCCTTTCTCTTCACCACCCCTCCCCCCGCCCCTTGATTACCCTCTGGTATCGGACCCTCTGTTGGTTGATCAAGAAGGCAAGAGAAAGAGAGAAAAAAAGAGAGCTTAAACTCACCTGCTGCCTGAACGATGGAGGGGCTTGAGGTTAGTGACAAAAGTTGGCAGTGGTCTGAACTCCTCCCGTGGGGATTACGGCGTAACCGTTTGAAAAAGGCAGTGTTTGCGAAGGGTTAGTAATATTGCTAAACGTCGGACTGGTCGCGAGCGACTCCAAGTTGCCTGACGTGTTGCCGCAATCGTACTGATACGGGAACTGCGCTGCCGCCAAAAATGTATTCATATTCAAACACTCGTAATTAGCAGTATTGTAAGCCACCGTGGTGGCAGGATCGCCACCTGCCGAGCCGTAACTCCCACTGGTGGAATCTAAACACGGGCGGCCAAAGCCGATCGGGAAAGCCATCACGCCCCCGCCCTTTTTAAGATACTGGGCTAGCGCGCTCGGGTCCAAAGCTCGGCTAAAGGAGACCAAGATCACGGCGTTGTAATTAAGTAGGTTCTCAAGGCTTAAGGTGGCATCCGGGAGTGGTTTGTTACCGGTGTTTTGATAATTAGTGAATTGATAGTTGCTCAGAAAACCAGCATTAGGAAGCCCGTGCGCCGCAAAGTCTGACGGGGAGTAGACGTCACCTTCCGCGCTGCTAAATTGCACAAACAAGATTTGATTGGCACCTGGCTTGACGTTGCCTTGAAAGTTGCTGTTACTCGTGATTTGTGCAAGGGCATCTTGCCAAAAAAGCGAGAGATTGTAACCCATCGACGTCGGACTGGGACTTGCAGCCCAGTTGGATAGGTGTTTATCGAGATCAAGCCTAGCAATCCACTCATCGCCAAATAAAATCAGGTTGTTGGTGTTGCCTACGCCTGCGCTGGGGGCAACCGATGGGCTGGGGGAGGCGAAAGGGGAAGCAGATGGTGACGGAGCTGGCGACACGCCGGGGGACGGCTCAATGCTCGCAGTAGGTGAGGGAGAGATCGTGGTGCTAGGAGGAGGGAGATTGGGTGGCGGTAGGGTCGCAAGCGAGCCTGGGGAGTCGATCAAGGGGGGTGAAGTGTCAGAGGGGGCACTAGTAGTCGCAGTAGTGAGAGGCTTAGGCGTCACAAGAGGTAGTGGAGCTGATGGCGGTGGAGTGATTGCGCTAAAGTTGCTGCTGTTGCATGCTGCTAAGGTCTGAATCATGATCGCTAACAATAGATAATGCATATTTTTAGTTGATCTTCTCTTTGGTCTAAAGTTTGGGGGACTTAATAACTATCTGCCTAGGGCCGACTTGCACTTCGCTCTGAGGTTGGCTGACTGACCTATTTTGTCTGAAAGCTTATTTTTTTTAAAAATTTTTTTCTACTTCATTTTATTTTAACTCCAGATGCCTAAAAAGGATAGACGTTTTAGCGGCAAGTATCAGAATTTACAGGGCAAGCAAGTCAGTGAGGGCATAGCATTGTAAGAGAAATAAAAAATAATAAGGTGAAAAAAAAGTGGGCCGCGTGAGAGGCTGCAGGCCGTGGGGTGGCTGGAGTGCGGGCGGGGAGAAGGTCGGCAGGACGACTGAGGACTAGCGCGAGAAAAAAACGGCCAACGGGCGCGGCCCTCACTTTCACGCAAATCGCCTGCAGCCTTGAGTTGCGCTGTCACTCAGGCGTGCGTGAGTGTGATAGCCTCGTCACCAGCCGCCAGGTATCCGGGCTCTCGTCTAGCACGGGCCTACTAGCTGTTCATGCTGATACAGGGCATCGCTTCGCTGCAGATGAACCAGCTAACGGATCTATTGGCAAAAATTAGCGGTGGTCTGTGGTCCGCCTGCGTTAATCACAGTATAGCCTTTTTCAAAAGGCAGGGTTTGGCTTGGGTTTTGAATGTTGCTAAAATAGGGAGAATTGGCAAGATTTTGTAAGTTACCTGCTTGATTACCACAGTCAAATTGGTAAGGGAACTGGGCTGCCATGAGGTAGGAGTTCATGTTCAGGCATTCAAAATTAGCGGTGTAGTATTCGGTCGTGGTGGTGGGATCACCGCCTGCCGCATTAAATTTCGGGTTAGCGGGATCAGGACAAGCATAGCCGAAACCGATCGGAAACACCATCACGCCACCGCCGCGCTGAATGTACTGGGAAAGGACTTGGGGGTCTAGGGCACGGCTATAGGAGACCAGGATGATGGCATTATAATTGAGAAGGCTCTCGAGACTTAAGGCTGGATCAGGGCTGATGTTATTGCTCTTTTGATAGTTGGTGAAGTGATAGTTATTCAAGAAGTCCGAGTAAGGAAGCCCTTGCGTGATGAACTCAGAAGGTGAGTAGACGTCATGCTCAAAGTCGCTAAAGAGTGCAAAAAGCACTTGATTGGCTCCTGGCTTGACGTTGCCTTGAAAGTTTGGATTACTGGTGATCTGTTGCAAGGCGTCTTGCCAGAAAAGCGAGAGATTGTAGCCCATGCTAGTGGGGCTAGGGCTTGCACTCCAAAGATTATTTTTGCTGACAATATCCAGTCGGGTAATCCATTCATCGCCAAAGAGCATCAAATTGTTATTGGTCGCGATACCCGAGCTTGGGGGAACTGTGGGAGCCACAGTGAGCGAAGAAGAGGGTCCGCTTGTAGTACCGTTTGCGCCAGAGTTGGGTGCACCCGTGCTTGCAGAAGAGGTTTGGGAAGTAGAGGAATTCGAGGCGCCCGCAGCGGAGTAAGGTTTATTGGAGTTATTGTTCTTGCAACTGATGACTAATATTTGGAGCATTAGCATGAGAACAATTACTTTAAAAGAGCGCGAAACTGGTTTCTTCATTTTTATTTCCTTTGTTTTAGAATAACAGTCTTCATCGTAACTCTATTTTTTTTAATTTGGGGATGAAATTTTAATTATTTTTTTTACCCAGGCACAGGAGCTCAAGGATACGGAGCAAAAGCGAAAGACCTTTTAACTGTGGGGTGTTGGTTGGATGGTTGGATGATGGCGTCGGATCACTGATAGCTTGCCGGAAGAACCACTCGATGATCCGCGATAGTCAAAGTGCACGCCTGCTAGTTCTTGGGGTTACTGACAAAAATTTGCCGTCGTTTGCACTCCGCCCACGTTGATGACACCGTAGCCGTTATCAAACGGTAGGTTTTTGACGGGGTTTTGAATGTTCCGGAAAACTGGATTAGTTGTCAGTGCTTGCAGGTTGCCGTTGGTATTGCCGCAGTCAAATTGATAGGGGAAGCCAGCTGAGGAAAAAAGCGAATTCATGTTGAGGCATTCGTAGTTGGGCGAAGTAAATTGATTACTCGTTGCAGGATCGCCCCCGGCGTTATTGTAATTAGGATTGCTGGGATCCAGGCAGACTTTACCAAAACCTACGGGGAAAGCCATGATGCCGCCCCCTTTTTTAATATACTGGGCCAGAACGCTGGAATCAAGCGCTCTGCTGTAAGAAACAATAATGACGGCGTTAAAATTGAGTAAGTTTTGTAGGCTTAAATTGGGGTCAGGAAGGGGGTTATTGTTGAAGTTTTGGTAGGTGGTAAAGTGATAGTTGTTCAAGAAATTGGCATTGGGCAGCCCGTGTGCCGCAAAGTCGGCAGGAGAGAGGATGTTTGACTCATTGGAAAAAACGGCAAAAAGGATTTGATTGGCCCCTGGCTTGACGTTTCCTTGGAAGGTGCTGTTGCTCGTGATGGTCGTTAAGGCGTCTTGCCAAAAAAGTCCAAGATTGTAGCTCATGCTGGTTGAGTTGGCAGTGCTGTTCCAGTTCGGGTACATGTTTTGATCAACGTCAATACGGGTAATCCATTCATCACCAAATAGAAGGAAATTGCCCGAGGTCCCAACACCTGTCCCAGGCGGGAGGGGCGAAGGCGGCGGTGTTGGCGTAGGTATAGGCGTCGGAGGCGGGGTTGGCGTGGGTGTGGGCGTCGGCTGGATCGTAGGTGTGACTTGCGGGGTGAACTTCGGGGTTGGGTTTTTATCGAAGCTGCTAGGGTTGCAGCTAGCAAGCAGCAGCAGCAGCAGGGTAAGCGGCGCAGAGATGAGTTGAGTCGGAAAAACTGATTTTTGCAAGTCGTTCATCATCATCTTATTACTCTTATTATTACTCATTTTATTACTCTTGTTTCCCATTTTTTGGTTCCCCTAAGCGGCAGTTATTTTAGCCAACTAGGAGCGGCAGGCCGCAGCGCGTCAAGTCATCCTCTACGCCGACACCTCTTTGCTTCTCTTTTCGGTCTTGTTGACACTGACTGCTTTCTTAGGATAGCGGCTCTTGCTTAAAAATGAAAGAAATTATTTTTTTGGTATTTTTCAACTTGATTCGGCTGTGTCACACCACGCGTGTGCTCGTTCTTGCTTCCTGCGGCAAGGAGCTCGTGGAGAGCGAAGATCGTGACTTTTTTTTTCACGCGGCGGCTAGGTTGGGGGTGTTGTATTTTTATTTATTGATTTCAATGAGTTAAGGGTGATGGTCGGACTTAGGTCAAAGAGGAGGGGAGCTGGAGTGGTGGCACGGACAATGAAGCGCCAGAAAGAAAAAGGGCCTCGGATCCGTGCGAGGCCCTGGTGGGAAAGTGGAGGTGGGATTAGGTTTTATCGTTTTCTCTGACAACCGCGTTTAAGGTTCGTTAGGTACGAGCCCTTAATGAGCCACAAAAAAAGGGGTCACCTCAGGTGAGGGGGGAAACCACTTTTTTTGGGGCTACACATACCACTGTGAGGAAACAGGCAATCTGGTATGAAAATAACAGATCGGATCGGATCGAACCGAAGGGTGACGTGAAACTAGGATGCACGCCCTATGCCAAGGGTCTTTACCAATATCTCCTGCCAACGTCCCTTGCCAGGATCTAAGACCGTTTGGGTAGCGGAATTGCGGGGGCGGCGCGTGAAATGGTGCGTTAAAAGAGAGGTAGCAAGTGTCTCTTCGCCCCCGTAAAGGCTTGAAATAGTGCGCAAGCGACCCAGGGGTCCCTCACGCTCCAAAGCAGGGGGTGGAGGGTGCGGCAGGGGTTAGGGGGGTCTCGGGACAGGGCCCGGTCGCAGCAAGTGAGTGAGTAGGGGTGTGTGTCAAAAGAGTTGACAGCTGCTCAGAAGATCGTGGAATTCCTGTAAGCGCGAGGTCTGCTGGGCGTGGGCATTTAAGACGTCCAGAGCGGTGGCTTCGGCGAATTCGATTTTGCGCGGTAGCCTGACGTTCTCAACCAGCTCAAGCCAGGTGGGATGAGGATAGCCTTCCAGTTGATCCAGGAGCAGGCTTAATAAGAGACTCGAGGAGCAGGCTAACTGGAGATTAAAGCCAGCCTCGGTGGTCAGCAGCACTCCGGCGGTGGGTGATTTCACGCGGTCCATCCGGGTAATGGTGAGGTGCGGGGGAAGCGAGCCGATCAGCCTGATTTTGGGGTGTTGGGTGAGGGAAACGACTTCAGTTTCCGGTAAGATGGCCAGAATCTCTTTCCAGCGCAGTTTTCCTTCAGGCGAAACCAGACCGAGCAAGCGATTTTGCGAGGTCTCCAGTTGGCCTAAGGCTTTGGCGGCAGCCACGAAACAGGCGGCATGAATGGTCTCTGCGGCAGGCTCGTCAGGCGGGAGATTTTGTAAGGCCGTCATGATGGCCTTTGGCTGAGTGTCTATTTCGCTGAAGTGCTGCTGCCACAGGTCGGGTAAAAAGTCGTGGTCATTACTGCTGCTGCTAGCGGGAGCCCAGTTTTTTTTCAGTTGTGAGTGGAGTCCCGCCTCAGGCTCAAGCGGCATGGGGAGTTGCTTGAGCAAGTTTTTGGGGATGGGGATCCACTTCACGACTTGCTCTTTGAGGAGCCAGCGGTCGCCTTTGCGCTCCGCGTGATGATCCAACCACGTTTGGGTTGACTGCGAGCTGAGGTAGGCTTTCAGGGGGTGGAGCCATTCTTCCTGGCCAAAAAGGATAAAAAATCCCTGCCCTTTGGCATTTTCGCCTGCGGCGGGGAGCGGGTAAACGGCAAGTTTTCTTTGACCGGAGGGGGTGAGTTCCGCTTTAATCCAGAAGCCCTTAAGCGCGAGTTGCAAGCTCCAGGTGCCGCCGCGCTTGGGATCGCCCTCAGGCGTTGGCCGAATGGTGGTGATTTGTGCTAGCGGTAAAGAAGCCTGCCTGAGCTGATTGAGCCTTCTCACGGCGCGGTGGCAGGTGGGATCAGGCCACTTGTCCATCCAGTCGCGTTGGGTGTGCGGGCTGACGTGCGAGATCACCGACCAATGGCCGCGTGGTGGGTTTTGGGACTCAATGGCCGCAAATGCATCCTCCAGCAGCAGGGGCAGTTCTACGTGACTCCTTAAGGAGCCTTCAATCACATGGCGGGTGGGACGGTGGGAGTGCCTGGCTTCGAGTTGCAGTTCCTTTTGAAAAAGGTAGAGATGTTTCGGAAAAAGCGCCTCGGCGTGAGGTAATTGATGCTCGATCTGAGAAAAGTCCCATTCGTGGTTGAGTCGCGCGCGGTCTAAGAGAAAATGGAGCGCCTCGCTCCCCTCTTTGGACGTCAGCGGCTCTTCTCTTGCCCACAGCAAGATGCCTCCGGGCCGCAGTTTGGTCAGTGCCACGCAGGCTTGCAGCGTTCCAAGGCTAGTACCTGAAGCTTTGATTTTCTTAAAATAAGGGAGCCCCTCGAGCTGCTCGCGGAACGTGTGGCAGGCAGCTTGCCTGCTTTGGGCACGCAAGATGGTTTCTTCTAAAATGAAGGCCGCCTGGCAGGCCTCCATCTCAGCGATTCGGCAATAGAGGGAAGGTTTTGAGGCCTGGGATAAGAACGTCAGCTGATCGCGACTGTGCACTTCAAGCCCGGTGCCAATCGCCCACAATGGCGGGGGAATCGGGCCGCGCCAGAGAATCATCAGCTCGCTGATCATGAATTGAAAGGCTGAGGCTTCTAGCCCAATCCAGGTCAATTCCTTGGGCCCCGAGCGCAAGAGCGCACCGTCACGCAAAGTGGGGGTAAAAATCACTTTTTTGCGCTTCATGCCTTCGGGCGAAGCGTCAAAGCCGAAGGACTCCATTTTTGGCCAAAGGCTTTCAAAAAAGCGAAAATCATAGCGCCCAGACGCTTGTCCGTCCAGTGAGGGAGATTTGCGCAGGTGCTGCAGCAACTGGCGCAAGAGCGCTGAGCCCTCTTGATCGAGGTTCCACTTCTCCAGGTTGTTCCATAAATCAGCCTGGTGCTGTTTGGAAGGGTTGTACCAGGAGTATAAGTTAGGTCTGGTGATTTGCCAGCCTTCGCGGTCGAGCGGCAAGGCTGATTTTAAGGTCGAGCTTAACGCCCAGTTCAGCCGTCCTAAATCATTAAGGCACCATTTTCTGATCCCGCGATCCGACCAGCTTTTGAGTAGCAGGATCTGTCCCAGCGCTATCAATGCCACCTCTTCTAGGAAGGTTTTAAGCGCCGCAAGCTGGACCGCGGTTTTTTTCCCCTCAAGTCGTTTCTTGAGCTCACCACCTGCAGAAGGTGGCGCGGACGACGACGACGCCAAGCTGCTTGAGGGCTGCTGTCCTGCCAGCAAGTCTAAGTACTGGGCGATGCTTTCTCGGCGACTGGGATTGAGCGACATCAGCTGGTGTAGGTTGCTTTCTAAGTCTTGCGTCAGCTCATGAAAAATCGGTAGCAAGGTCGACAGGTAGGAGGAAAATTGCGGTGTTAAGCGGCTAGGGCTGGAAAAAAGCGGTAAGCTCGTGGTCAGGCCAGGCCCTGTTGAGAGCAAGGGTGGGAGTGCGGGGGGGGAGGGGAAGGCAGGTGTTAGCGGGGGGTTGAGCGGAAGAGCAAGCGGTGAGGCGGGATCGTTGAACTCCAGCAGGTCCGACATGAGTGAGTGCTCTTCGAGCTGAGGAAGGCGATCGAAGCGGGCTGAATCAATATAGTTTTCAGAAAATTTGTCGGCCATCGCTCTCTCCTTTCTCTCTTTTACTTGCGCGCTCGCGTCTTGCCATCAACTGGTGATCACCAAAAAGCAGCCATAAGCTTCAAAACGGCGGGTGCGCAATCAAGGGTTCTCAAGTCGCCAATTTTTTGACTTCCCCGGCGTCTCACTGCTTTGAGTGCAGAGTTGCTGCTGTGCGGCAGAGCACGGTCGCAAGACCGCCACTCCCCCCCCCCACGCCCTGAGAAAACGCGCCTCAGAATCGCCTTACTACCCGCTTGTTGTCTTCAAAATACCAACGCAACGCCTGAAAAGCGAATCGCACACCAGATTACTAGTGTTTTTGCAACGAAACCCATCATTTTTATTCATTTTCCAGCCACAATAACCGAATGGATAGGCAGGAGAATTGTTGCAATGACCCAGGTCAACCTTCAGACAGATGATGAAATCAGTAAAATCATGAACGAAATTGAGGAACTCCAAAAAGATATGGGGGATGCAACCGGTCGCCTGCAGAAAAAAGCAGAAGCGCCCGTCCCTTCAAATGCTCAGTCCTCTATCGCTGCAACGCCTGAGGCCACTCACCCGCAGTCAGCTCCAAGCGTCAGCCTCGCCCATAAGAGCATGGCAGAAGCGGCGGCGTTTACTCAAGAGGTTTTTTTAGAAAATCAGTCGCTGGCACAGTCAGAGCAGTCGCCGTTTGAGGTCGCACAGCCCGCAGCCCAGCCTGTCCGTCCTGCTTTGGCTCCGGTACTGGCAGCTGCTGCACACCTAGCGGCTGCTGTTTCAACCGCTACGCCGGCCTCTCACCTGGCGGCTAGTGTGCCGGCTAGTTTAATGATGCAAGTCAGCGGTAATCTGCATTTTCAGTTCCAGTACCAAGGCAGGTCCTTGGTCTTGCGCTTCCAAGACCAAGCGATTCACTTGGAGATGGAACAGGGTTTAGCTCTCAAATTGCCGCTTTGAGCCTCCGGCAAAAGGCGGGAGGAGGCGCGCTGCTGCGAGGAAGGCCTAAAGGTGCGCCGGCGGATTTGAGTGAGGTTCTCTCTCTCTCTCTCTCTTCTTTGTTTTCATAGAAAAAACCCGAAAAATCTTCTCTCCTGATGTCTTTCTGAAGGATGCCTCTTCTTTGCTTTACTTCAAGGGCAGCTTTGGCTTATCCCTTAAACTGGTCAGACGGCACTTCCAGTGCGTTCGGTGAGACGGGGGGGGGCATCGACTTTTTGTCTAAAGATGAGGAAAACGGGAGTTGCCGTGGATGATCGTTGACCCTTCTCAGGTCGCCTGCCGCAGCTCCTCACGCAGAGAAAGGAAGCCTACTGACCGTGATTCGCATTACCGGGGGAGAATTTCGTGGCCGCAGCTTGGTGACTGCGGGTCTAAAGCAGTCGACCCGGCCTACCGGCGTGAAGTTGCGGCAGGCTTGCTTTAACGCCTTGCAGTTTCAGCTCCCAGGCGCTCTGGTTTTAGATCTCTTCGCAGGCTCAGGGGCGCTAGGGCTTGAGGCTTTGTCGCGGGGGGCAGCCCGCGCCGTTTTTGTCGAAGTAGAGCCCAGTGCGGTTCGCTGTCTTCAACTCAATTTGCAAGCCCTGCAGGTTGAGCAGCAAGCCAAAGTATTGCCAGTCTCCGTTGAGCAGGCTTGGAAGCGTTTAGCGCCTGAAATGCCTTTTCAGCTGATCTTTGCCGACCCCCCTTACCAGGCGGGCTATGAACTGAAATTACTTGAGCAAATCCCTTGGGAGCAGGCCTTAGCGCCCCAGGGTTTGTTTTGTTTAGAGTGGAGTCCCAAGACAGCAAGATTTCAAGAATTACCCAATGAGATAAATGGTTTAGAGAAAACCCGGGAAAAAAGTTACGGCGAGAGTCGGCTGACTTTTTATAAAAAAACCAACTAAGGGCTGGCGTGGGGTGGTTGCTTGGTGAATAATGGAGTACGTCGCGTGCGCGACTGGGGTAGTTGTGCGTGGGTGTGGCAAGCAAAAAGAAAATAGCCCCAAGCAGCAGCCGTGTGCCGTCTGACGAGCGTCCAAGAGAAAGAAGCGAACAAGCGCATGAAGCATCAGCAAGCCATCTATCCCGGGTCGTTTGATCCGATCACCAACGGACATCTGGATATTTTAGATCGCAGTTTGAAGCTTTTTTCCCATGTGACACTGGTGGTGGCGGGTTCGAGACAAAAAAAGCCGCTTTTATCGCTTGCCGAGCGCCTGGCACTCATTCAAGAAGTGACGGCTGATCGCGCGGGGGTGTCGGTGGAGAGCTGTTCCGGTTTGCTTATGGATTACGCGAAGAAAAAAGGGGTTGTGGCCGTGATTCGTGGCTTGCGGGCGGCGAGCGACTTTGAGTTCGAATTTATGATGGCCAGTATGAACAAGAAACTGAATCCTGAGGCAGAGACGGTTTTTTTAATGACTGCGCCGCATCTTTATTTTGTGAGCTCGACGATGATGAAGGAAATTTTCTACCATGGCGGCGACATTTCCGCTTATGTGCCCAAAGCGGTGGCGTTGCAATTGCAGGAAAAATTTAAAGGAGTTGCGCCATCTTAAATCCCCCTGTGACGGATTCTCAGGACTTTTTAGCTGATCGCATGCGCGGGGTGTCGGAAAGCGCCACCTTGCGGCTGAATGCTTTGGTGGCTGAGATGAAAAAGCAAGGTCAAGAGATCTTTAATTTTACCGCCGGCGAGCCTGATTTTTTTGTGCCAGAGGCGGCCAAGCAAGCGGTGCGCGAGGCCCTTACGGCTAATGCCTCAAAGTACACCCCGGTGGCCGGGATACCCGAGTTGCGGGCGCAAGTGGCTGAGAAAACTAATCGTGCCCAGCCTAAGCTTGTCAAGAGGTGGAGCGCGCAAGACGTGGTGATCACCAACGGCGGTAAGCAAGCTATTTTTAACACTTTTCTGGCGTTACTCAAGCCCGGTGAGCGGGTCTTGATACCTGCGCCCTATTGGCTGAGCTATCCCTCGATGGTGCAACTGTGCGGTGGTGTGCCGGTGATAATCCCGACTGATCCGGCGCATGGCTATAAGTTGCAGCCTGAGCAATTGCGACAAGCCTTACTGGCACAGCAGCACGCTCCAGCGAATGGTCGTTCGGTAAAAATGCTGATCCTCAACTCGCCTAATAATCCAACAGGCGCCGTCTACAGCGCACAGGAATTTCAGGCGCTAGTGCAGGTCTTAGAAAGTCAGCCTTTTGTGGAGCTGGGGCGTAAATTGTGGGTGCTTTCTGATGAAATTTATGACCGCATCGTCTTTCCGCCTGCGGTTTTTTGTTCCTTCTTGGCAGCCGCTCCCCAGTGGCGCGAGCAAACGATTACGATTAATGGCATGTCCAAGAGTGCTGCCATGACGGGCTGGCGGATTGGCTGGTCGGTGGCTCCTCAGCGATTGACTGAGTCGTTAGTGATTTTGCAGGGGCAAAGTACTTCTGGTATTAATTCCTTGGCGCAGTGGGCAAGTGTTGCGGCCTTGAAGTTGCCAGAGGAGAGTTTTCAGGGGCAAAAAGACAGCTATTTAGAGCGAAGAAATCAGATGGTAGGCTATCTGGCAGGTTTAAGCGGTGGCGGAACTCGCGTGGTGATTCCTGAGGGCGCTTTTTATTTATTTCTCGACATTAAGGCCTATCTTGCGCCCCAGGAAACGGCTAGCGATCTGGCAGAGAAGTTACTCACTCAGTGCGGGGTTGCCGTCGTGCCGGGTGGCATTTTTGGTGCTCCTGATTCAATTCGGTTGAGCTTTGCCACAAATGAAGCTACCCTTAAGGGGGGGTGTCTGAGGTTAGTTGATTTTCTCAAAAAATCAGCGACTTAAAACAGCAGCAGCAGCAGCAGCAGTAGCAGCAGTAGCAGCGGCGCAGGTAGCGTTGTTGGGGTGGGTGCTGCTTGGATCACTTCTCATTACGCAGCCGTCAGGCTCAATCGTCAAGGGAGTGACAGTCGTTTTGCAATACACAAGGTGTCGAAAATATTTTTCGCTTTTTTTGCTCCTGGGCGGGCTTAGTTCCAGTACGCTCTTTTACGGTTGCAGCATGCCGGTGGGCAGCGTCGGTAGTACTTTGACGACGGACATGCAAACGGCGCTGATTGAGCAAACGCAAATCCAGCTTGATCAAGAAAATTGTGCCGCCGCCTATCAAACGCTTTACCCTTACTACAATTCCAGTAGCTCAACCAGTGCCTTAAGGCTGCAGATGGCCTCCGTCTACGGCTGTTATGCCGGAGTGAAGTTTTTTAGCCTGATTGCCAGTCTTGTGACTCACGCTAGTGCCTTGAGTTCCGCCGGATTATGGGCCTATTTAGCAGTCAGCTTTCCCTCCGTCGCTTCGCCGGATGACCGCATTCCGCTTTCCTCGGCTTACTCCATTGATGCGCTCATTGCGACGCTTAAACCCGGCACTTTGCTGGTGCCTGCAATTTCGGCTAACACCACGTCCTTTAATCCGGGCTCGCTTTTGTTTGAGGACCGGGCGCGGGACGCCAATAGCTATTTGCTTTTGATGAGCATGTCCTTGATGGGTTCGCTGTTGAGCCGAAATGGCGTCAACCACCAGTTACCGAGTTCGTGGACGGCTGCTTCCGGGATGAAAGGCGATCCTTGTGCCTTGGTCTCGGGGGTGATGCATTTTTATGACAGTTTGCAGGCGTTGCAGCAAAATAGCACGGGGAAGTTCTCTGAGGCTTTTGGCCAGCTTGAAGTTTATCTCGGCGCGGGTTTAGATCTTGCTTGTGCCTTAGGGTGCCAATCGGTCTTGGGCTGCAATAATTCGGTGACTTGCTCGCAGTGTCCGGTCACTTTACGGGATCGCACTAGTTGTACGGGGCTCGATACGGATGTTAATTCCTGCGCCGGGGCTGGGCTGATTCATTTTTTGATCAATCCTAGCTGGCTTTGAGGCAGCGCTTGCGGTGTGTGGGCGTCAGGTTTTTTGTGGTGAGAGGGTGCGGGAGGCTTAGAAGATGGGGAGAGCTGGCGTAGGCGGTGGCGTGGGGGGTAGTAAAGTGCCGAGCGGAACAAAGTTTAAAACGAAGAGCGGTTGTCTCCTGCTGCTCTTGCTGCAACAGAGCGTAAGGGCGGGCGGCAGTTGCCTAGGCGAGGCCAGTCGGCTTGCGCTCTTGACGAGTGTGGGTTGGCTGGGCCTGCTGCTGGTTGGGTGGGGGGAGGGGGCGGCTGTAGGGTTTGAGGGTCGGCCGCTTTACCGTGGGCTGAGAGCACAAGCCATGGGGAATGCCTTTACGGCGGTGGCGGATGACGAGCAAGCGATTTTTTTTAACCCCGCAGGGCTTGCTGGGCAAACAAAAATTTCTTTGCAACTGGCGGCGCTGCAGCTCGAGTTGTCGGGGGACGCCTTGAGCAGTGGGACGAGTTTAGCCGCGGTGGCCAATCAATCGGGTCTCACCACCTTGAATGCCTTGATGGGCAAAAATCTCTTCTTGAGAGCGCAAGGCAATGCCGAGATCCTACTCCCTGGTTTTGGCTTTAGCGTGATTGGCAGCGAAGAGATTGCTTTGCGGCTGCAAAATCCTGCCAGTCCTGCGCTGACCGTTGGATTGCAAACTACTTATGGTGGCCAGGCGGCCTGGGGCTTTCAGGTGCTGAAGTTCCGGAAAAAAAAGGGGGGATTGCGCTTAGGCGTGGCGCTTAAGATGCTGTGGCGGGCGGGCGGCTATACCACGCCGTCTTTGACTGATTTAATGACCTTCCAGGTGAGCTCAATTTATTCAAAAGCGAGTATCTTTGGCCGCGGTTATGGTGCGGATGCCGGCGCTCAGCTAGTCTATCGTTTGAGCAAAAAGGTGCAACTTTCAGGGGCACTAGCCTATACGGACATTGGAATGACTTCGTTTTTATCGGGTGGCGGAGCTCCGATTGCGTCCAACTTGGTGGCTGGCTTGGCTTTGAAGCTTGAGACGCAAGACGTCAGCACGCTTTTTTCCTTTGATTATGGGCATGTTTTTGAGTCGCTGGATTACCGCAATAAGCTGCATTTCGGCTGGGAAGTGCAGTTGCCGGTGGTGAGTTTTTTTGCCGGGCTCAATCAATTGCTGCCTAGTTACGGCGTGATGGTGCATCTGGCCTTGTTTCGCGTCGGTTATTTGTCTTACGCCGAGCAACTCGGTGCCCTCAATGGGGTGAGTACGGAGCGGCGGAGTCTAGCTTATACGTCACTTCAGTTTGATTTTTGAGAATCGATTGGTTAAGGTTGAGGTGGCTGAGACGGCTGAGGCGGACGACAGCCCGATTCATCGTGGTCCGGTAAAAAGGGTATGCAAAAAGTCAGCAAGAAAGAGGGGTTTTATGGGCATTTTTGGCAACGGTAATTTTGGCGTAAGAGCTTTGAAGGCCGGTGGGTTGGTCGCGGCTTGTCAGTGTCAAAAGTTTGCCATAGTCTCGTTTTCTGCTCCTTCCGTCTTCTTCTTGAGCCTGATCGGCTGGTTGCTCAGCACGCAGTTGGCGATTGCCGCGCCGCGCTTTAATCTCATTGCCAACGTGTTGGATCGCAATTTTAGTACTGGGGCTGATCCCCAAAAAAATGGTTTTGGGCTGGGTTTTGGCTACGAAATGAGGTTAGTCGGCAAAGTGGGTCTCGATTTTTCCTTGATCTACACCAAACGAAACTTGACGCAAATCGGGCAGTCGCTGGGTAATTACCTCGATGTGCCGGTTCTTTTGCGCTGGCACCTCGGCAAAGTGCTTTCTTTGGGAGCGGGCGGTTTTTATTCGCTCCCGCTCAGCGGTTTTGGTAATACGATTTATGGCGTGGCTGGAGATCTCAAACTTGCCATCGCAATCGGTCGCTCCATGGCTTTTTTTATACAGCCGCAGGCCCGGTATGATTTCTCCAACGCCGGGACGCAGCAAATGAATCTCTTTTGCGGCTTAGTCGGTCTACAGTTTGGGTTGTAGGCCTAAGGTGGTAGGGGGTGGGGAGCTTTCACTTCCGGCCGCTGGGTGACAGTTTTTTTAATTTCTTGTTGCTAGTTAACCAAACCTCACGAAAAAAAATCGCGTGTTGCTGAGAGAAGATTTTTGATCGGTGAGAGTTGTGAAACGAGGTTCACTTTGCGTAAAGCCTTTATCTTAGACACCAATGTTTTGTTGTTTGATCCCCAGGCACTTTTTAAGTTCGGGAACAATGATGTGGTCATCCCGATTGTGGTGGTGGAAGAAGTGGACCGTTTTAAGCGGGAAATGAGTGAAAACGGCCGCCATGCCAGGCTTTTCTCCCGCTTAATTGATGAAATGCGCAAAGACGGTGAGCTTTCTAAAGGGGTAAAATTAGCCAACGGGGGGATTTTAACCATCGTTTTAGGGGGCTTGCACCCCTTACCGTTGGAGCTCGACGCCGATAAAGCCGATAATCGCATTTTAGCGGTGGCCTTGTCGATGCGCAAGGACTTCCCGAAGCGTCCGGTGGTCTTTGTGACCAAGGATATCAATTTAAGGATCAAGGCTGACGCTTTAGGCATTAGCGCTGATGATTATGAGCCTTCGCGGGTGAGTCCGGATGAGCTTTTTTCAGGCACCTTGACGCTGTTGGTTGAGTCGCACAAGGTGGATGAGTTTTATCAGTACAAGAAACTGGCTTTAAGAGACGCCCACTTGCAGGCGGTGCGTCCCAACCAGTATGTGATTTTAAAGGATCTGGCTAATCCGACCCATACTGCGATGGCGCGCTATTCCAAGGAGCTCGAATGTTTGGTGCCGATTTTTAAGCCGGCTGAGGGTTTGTGGGGTATTTTCCCCAAAAATGCTGAGCAAGCCTTTGCCATTGATGCGTTGCTCAATGATGAGATCAAGCTAGTGAGTTTGGTGGGCAAAGCAGGCACCGGGAAGACCTTGCTTGCGATTGCAGCAGGCTTAGCAAAAACAGTGGATGAAAGCGTTTATCACCGTTTGCTGGTCTCGCGTCCAGTTTTTCCGCTGGGCAAAGATATTGGGTTTTTACCGGGCGACATTGAAGAGAAGCTCAATCCTTGGATGCAGCCGATCTATGATAACATCGATTTTCTCTTTGGTGCCACGGGCGCCAAAGGGGGTCGCGGAGCGGGGAAAGGTTGTCAGGAGCTTTTAAATCAGGGTTTGCTGCAAATCGAGCCGTTGACCTACATCCGTGGTCGCTCAATTCCGCAGCAGTACTTGATTGTTGATGAGTCACAAAATCTCACTCCCCATGAGATTAAGACCATTGTGACGCGTGCAGGGGATGACACCAAAATCGTGTTAACGGGGGATAGCTTTCAAATCGATAATCCCTATGTCGATTCGGCCAACAACGGGCTAGTCTATTTAGTGGATCGCTTTAAAGATGAGCCGATTGCAGCGCATATTACGCTGACCAAAGGCGAGCGCTCGAAGCTGTCGGAGTTGGCAAGTAATTTGCTGTAACCGCGGGCGGTGGGAGTAGGGATTGCGGCAGGGCAACGAGTGAAGGTTGGGATCTTGGGGGCTTTTCTTGCCGAAAAAACAGCGGAAATACCAGGCGAAGGTCACCTGAGAGCGAGCCCCGCTGTTTTGGTCGAATTTTCGAGTCAGGATTTTGACAAAAAATCACTCTTGGGTGTCGGGTGACAACGCTAATTTTATTCTTTTATTATTTTTTATTAGGTTCCTTCTTTATGCTAGAATCAAGAAAGGACTTAAAATTGCTAGGGTCCAAGTAACCCGGAGGAGAAAGGAAGTATGAGGCGAATGACCAGAGTCGTCGCGGTTGTCGGATTGTTGTTTTCCTTGAGTGGTTCTGTGAGCCAGGCTGCTGAATTAGGCCTTAATGTCAGTGCTTTACTGGGCGTGGATCTTTCAAGCCTGAACGCCTCAGGTGCGTCCGCGAGTTCAACTTCCTTCGGTTGGGGTGGCCGAGTCGGATACATGGTCCATCCTAGTGTCGAGCTCGGTGCGAGCGTCGTGACCAGTGAGTTGAATCCCTCCTATTTAGGGAAGAATTTAGCGGATCTGGGACTCTATGTTACAGAGACCTTCATCACGGGTGATCTTCAGTATCATTTTCCAGGATTGATCAGTCCGCTTTATGTGGGGGCTCGCGCGGGTGTGGGTGTTTTTAGTGTTTTTAATTCGACGACGAACACTTCTTTTGCTTTCGGAGCGGTGGCTGGTTGTGATTTTCCAATTCTTATGGGATTATCAGTCGGCCCTCGCGTGAGCTTCATGTACGCAACGCAGGCAGCCAGTAGTCAAGCAAACCTGACGGACCTTCAGGCTCAGGCGGCGCTCCGCTACGCGCTCTAGCGCGCTGTGTTCTTTTTTGAATGTTTTTAGAGGGTGGGAGCCTTCAGGTGTTCTTAGGCACCTGGTTCACCTAACCGTCGAAGGGTTTGGGGGGGGTTGCAAGTCACGAGATCTCAGGAGAATCTAGGAAACTTTAGCCTTTTGATGAGGCGCTCGCTCAGGCTTGGGGCTATGATGGTGCTTTGTTTTTGGTTAGGCGTTTTAACGAGTAACGCCCAGGAGCAGGGGCTCAATTTCAGTGGATGGGTCGGGCTGGATGTGGTCTCGTTGAATATCACGGGCACGACGGCGTCTTCCTCTTCCTTGAGTTATGGCGGCCGGGTGGGTTATCAGATCCATCCCCGCTTTGAGCTTGGGGCGAGTGTAACCTCGATGGCTTTGAGTCTCAGCTCTTCCGGGGTCAGTCTCACGGCTTTAGGGCTCAGTGCTCATCAGACCTTCCTGACAGCCGATCTTACCTATTATTTTACGGGCGTCTTGAGAGCGCTTTACTGCGGCGCCCGGGTGGGCGTGGGGATTTTAAGTGCCAGCGCCGTAGGCTTTGCGGCAACCGAGTTTGCGGCTCTTACCGGAGTGACTGCTGGATCCCTCACTGCTTTGGCCTTAGGGGTGGTGACGGGTTATCAGTTTGTGTGGGAGCACGGGCTCTCCGTGGGGCCGCAAGTGAGTTTGCTCTATGAGCCGGCGCTTGCCGCGTCAAGTGCGCTCAGTCTGATTGATTTTCAGGCCCAGGCTGTGGTTCGCGTTTCGCTGTGACGGCCGCGGGGGCTTAGTGGTCTGCCTTTTACTGCTCCCTCTTTCCTCCTCTCCTCTGGCTTGAGTTTTTTTCTGTCGCGCTTTGGCTCGTGTTTGGTCTCACGTGAGGCTTCAAGTTTTTGATTTTCGCGCAAAAAGCTTTTAACCGCCCTGTGACCGCCCTGTGACCACCCTGTGACCAAAATGAAGCGGCTGTCTTCTGGCTTTCTTTGAGGAGGCAACACGCAGCCAAGCCACTGCCGCTTCCCCGGCTCTGCCTTCCGCCAAAATCCTGACTGACCTACTTGCCTGATCTACCTCTACCTACCCACCTTCATTGCTGAGGGGATGTGGGAGAGTCTCAGTGTGTCGTGATTTTTATTGGCGTTTAGGTGTAAGGGTCTTGGACGCAAGTGCCGATGGGGAAGCTAAGAGAAAGCCTTCGGGCTCAGGTGGGAGAATCCTGTGCCAAGGTGGAGGTGACTCTCCTCTTTTTTTTCTTCTTTTAAGGTTTTTGTCTGGGTGTGTTGTCCCGGTGTTTTTTCATGGAGTCTCTTCTTTGAGGGTAGATGCGTTGCGAGTCACAAAAACGAACCAAAAATTAGTGGTTGGCACATTTAAGGCGGGATATCGCTTGGCCGTCCTGGTAGGAGCACTGCTGCCGTTATTGCCCTTGCCGTGGGGTGGGGGCGTTTTGAGGGCTGAGGTGCCGATGGTTTCCCCGTTTTTGCAAAATCAGGAGCCGGTTAGTCAGGCGTCCGAGACGGAGGAGTTTGCCCCGTCGCGCTTTGGGGCGCAACCGGAGTCGCCTCGAGCCAGGCTGGAGCAGCCAGGGGGTTGGGGTTCTTCCCGCAGCTCCCGAAATTTTTTAGCTGAAGAACAGCAGCTCCTGAGTGCCAGCGTAAGTCCGATGGAAGGTGGCGGCGGGATGGGGGGCCGTGCTCCTGCCAGCGAAGGGGAAGAAGAGGGGTCGGCGGAGGCGATGGGTTCGTGCGAGCAGGATGAATGTGGCGCTAAAAAAGGTGGGGCAAAAAAGAGGTCAAAGAGGTCGAAGAGGTCGAAGAGGTCTGAGAGGGGCAAGATGTCCACAGAGTCTCATCTGCCGTCGGGTGAAAAGCGCTGGGAAAAAAATTCCTTAGGGTCGCAAAAAGTGGGGGTGTTGTCTGCCCAAACCCTTTCTCCGCTCGCCAATGCAGCGCTCCGGCAAGGGGTGCAAGAAATTGCGCTGATTAGTGGTGAGAGTGATTTTTTCCCTCATACGTTATTTGTCACCCAAGACATCCCGGTGCGGTTGCTGATCACCAGCGCCACCAAGAAGGTGACCTGTCTGATTATTGATGAATTGCAAGTGCGTAAGCAGATTAAAATGGCTGAGATGGGCGAGCTTAATTTTACCCCGACCGAAGTCGGACAGTTCCAGATGTACTGTCCGATCAATGGTGCACGCGGGACGTTAATTGTGCGCGATCCGCGCTTGAGAGTTTCTCAAGTCAGGGTGGGAAGGGATTAAAAAGCTTTGGGGATTTTTGAAGATTCCGTGGGCACTTTTCTTGCTCCGGTGGCCCAATTTCTGAGTGATGATTCCGTGTCTGAGGTGCTGATTAATGGCCCAAGCGAGATTTTCATCGAGCGCAAGGGGTTACTAGAGAAAACCAGTGTGCAGTTTAAGGACGAGCAAGCCTTGCAGGCTGCCGTGCGCAACATTGCCCAGTTTGTTGGCCGCAGGGTGGATCAGGAAAATCCGATCCTCGATGCCCGACTCCCGGATGGCAGCCGGGTGGCGGCGGTGATTCCGCCTTGCTCGCGCAAGGGCACCACGCTTGCGATTCGTAAATTCTCCAAAGGCAGTCCCACCTTTATTGATCTCATTTCGCGGGGTTCTCTTTCCAAGGAGGCCGCCCGTTTCTTGGACGTTTGTATTTTTCTGGCAAAAAACATGATCCTGTCCGGCGGCACCGGATCCGGCAAAACCACCTTACTCAATGTGCTAGGATCGCGCATCCCCGGGGCGCAGCGGCTGCTGATTATCGAAGACTCCTCTGAGCTGAAGATCGTCACCGAGCACGTGGTCTTCTTTGAAACTAAACCGAAAGATGAGCAAGGAAAAGGCGAAATCACGGTGCGCGATTTGATTAAATCAGCGCTTAGGCTCAGACCTGATCGTATTATCGTCGGCGAGGTGCGAGGGCCTGAGGCCCTCGATTTAATTACCGCCATGAATACCGGCCATGGCGGATCGATGGGGACAACGCACGCCAACAACCCTTATGACGCCCTGGTACGGCTGGAAACTTTAGCGATGATGGGGGAAACGCAGGTGCCCGTTTCTGCTATTCGTCGGCAAATTGCCTCAGCCATCCACGTGGTGGTGCAAATCAAGCGACTGATGGATGGCAGTCGCAAGGTCACGCATATTACCGAAGTGATGCCAGAAGTGGGCGATACCGGTCGCTATCAGATTCATGATATCTTTAAATTCGTTCAGCGGGGTCGGGCCGCCGATGGGACCATCGTGGGCGAGCTGATTACCACAGGCTACCTGCCGAGCTTTATGGGGGAAATCGAGATGAATCGCTTGCCCTTTGGTAAAGAGAAATTTGCAGCTCCCGCCTGGTACCGGGAGCTAGCAGATAGCTAGGTGGCGGGCTTGCTCGTGCAGCAACCCCGCCGTCCCCTTCTTGCTGAAGAGAGCGCTTAAAAGCGCCTTTTTAAGTCGCCTTTTTGCGAAAAAAGGTGGTCTGGGGTCCTCTTTTCCGCTAAGACTTAAAGGATCGAGGATTTTTTGTCATGAAGATTGGTCTGCCTAAGGAAACCCGGCCCGGTGAAACGCGCATTGCCCTGACCCCGCTTACGGCTCAAAAACTGATTAAAAAGGGCTTTTCGCTTTGCTTAGAGCGCACGGGAGGCGTGCTCGCGGGCTTTCCGGATCAAGACTATCAGGACGTCGGGGTGGAGCTCAGTGACGCGCAAGCGGCTTGGGCCTGCGAACTGGTCGTAAAAGTCAATCGCCCTTCGCTCTCAGAGCTTGCGCACCTGAAAAAAGGGGCGTTGCTGATTGCCTGCATGGACCCTTATCTGCAAGACGGCTTGCTTGATCAAGTGGCGCTTGCGGGTGTGAATGCCATGGCGGTGGAACTGATTCCTCGCACCTCGCGGGCACAAGCGATGGATGTTTTATCGTCGCAAGCCAATATTGCCGGCTACCGGGCGGTGCTTGAGGCTGCAAGCCAGTATGGGCGCTTTTTCCCGATGATGATGACTGCTGCCGGATCCGCTAAGCCTGCCAAGGTGATGGTCTTGGGGGCAGGGGTTGCTGGGCTCCAAGCGATTGCCACGGCTAAGCGCTTAGGCGCGGTGGTGGAAGCTTACGACGTGCGCGCGGCGGTGAAGGAGCAAATTCTTTCGTTAGGTGCGAAGTTTTTGGAGCTTGATTTACAGGAAGAGGGTTCTGGGCAGGGAGGCTATGCCAAGGA
Organism: Oligoflexia bacterium; assembly: GCA_043732485.1. Taxonomy (GTDB): domain Bacteria; phylum Bdellovibrionota; class UBA1018; order UBA1018; family UBA1018; genus JAYTHP01. Next base: position 5,338 of record JAYTHP010000175.1, on the reverse strand, counting down.
GCTTTCGGCTGAGGCCAAGGCGCGCCAGCAGAAATTACTGACCGAGCGGCTGCAAAAGATGGATGTGATTATCTCGACTGCCAATATCCCTGGCAAGAAGGCTCCGGTGTTGATCACGGAAGCTGCTGTGCAGGGGATGCGCCCTGGGTCGGTGGTGGTGGACATGGCCGCCGCAAGCGGCGGGAACTGTCCTCTCAGTGTCCCAGACCAGGTGGTGGTTAGGCATCAAGTGAAAATTGTCGGTTTCACGCAGTATCCGGCCTTGCTGCCTGCTGACGCAAGCCAGTTTTACGGACAAAATATCCTAGCTTTGTTAGGCCTTTTGGTGAGTGACGGCGTTTTGCGTTTAGATCTGCAAGACGATATTATTGCGGCAGCAACGGTGGTCTACGAAGGGCAAAATCGCTGGAAAGCCTTAGGAAAGTAAAAGGAATTAAAGAACTCATGTCCATGACGATGGTGGCTGTTTACGTTTTTGTCTTGTCTTGTGTGGTGGGTTATCATGTCATTTGGGGGGTGACGCCTGCTTTACACACGCCGCTGATGGCAGTGACCAATGCGATTAGTGCGATTGTGGTGGTCGGTGCGATGCTGGTGGCAGGATCGCCCAGTTTCGTGACTGGGATTCACGAGCTGGGATTTCTTGCGGTTTTTTTGGCTTCCATCAACATTTTTGGTGGGTTTATCGTCACCTATCGCATGTTAGCCATGTTCAAGAAAAAGAAATAAGAATTAGGATTGAAAGATTGAGGATGCACTGAGTCATGGATTTCAAGTCGTTGGGTTTTTTGAATGCCGATTTTTTTGCGTTTGTAAATCTTTTAGCCACGATTTGCTTCATTTTCGGGTTGAAAGGGTTGAGTTCGCCAAAAACAGCGCTGAAGGGCAATACCTTAGCGATGCTCGGGATGGCCTTGGCGCTTACGGTGACCTTGCTGCAGCCTGAGTTGCAGGAGTACGGCTGGGTGCTGGCTGGTTTGGGACTAGGTGCGCTGGTTGGGGGAGTACTAGCGCTCAAAATCAGCATGACGGCGATGCCGCAACTGGTGGCACTTTTGCACAGTTTCGTGGGTCTCGCTGCGGTTTTGGTGGCGCTTGGCACGTTTCTCAACCACCGCGAGCTGCAAACCGGGATGGCGGATTTATCGGGCTTAGAGCTGTTCGAGCTGGGCTTAGGCAGTTTTATTGGTGCCATCACTTTCACCGGGTCGCTCGTGGCGTTTGCTAAGTTGCAGGAGCTTTTAAGTTCGCGTCCCTTAAGTTTTTATGGGCAGCATTTTTTAAATTTAATGCTTGCCTTGAGTGCCCTAGGTTTGTTAACTCACCTGACCTTCACGGGTGATCTGGCTTCTTTGCTCGGTCTCACTGTGCTAGCGATGCTTCTGGGTTTACTTCTCGTACTGCCAATTGGTGGCGCTGACATGCCGGTGGTGGTCTCGATGTTGAACTCCTACTCCGGGTGGGCGGCTTCAGCAACTGGGTTTATTTTAAATCACGAGCTTTTGATTGCAACGGGAGCTTTGGTCGGCAGTAGCGGGGCCATTTTGTCTTACATCATGTGTAAGGCCATGAATCGCTCGATTTTTAATGTGATTTTTGGCGGAGCTGGCAGTGCAGGGGGCAGTGGTGGGGCAGGTGAGGCGGCCTGTGATCAGCCAGGCGGGGTGAAGGGGGTCAAGTCGGCTTCGGTGGAAGATGCGGCTTTTATGTTGGATAACGCCACGCGAGTGGTGATTATTCCGGGTTATGGTTTAGCGGTGGCTCAGGCCCAGCATGCAGTTAAGGAGCTGTATCAGGTGCTGAGTGCCAAAGGGATTGACGTCAAGTTTGCGATTCATCCAGTGGCTGGTCGCATGCCTGGACACATGAATGTGTTGCTTGCCGAGTCTGATATCCCTTATGACGCGGTTTTTGAGATGGAGGAAGTGAACGCGGAGTTTGCAGCCACCGACATTGCGTTGGTGATTGGGGCCAACGATGTGGTGAACCCTGCCGCCAAAAACGACCCCCAGAGTCCTTTGTATGGGATGCCGATTTTAGATGCCTATAAGGCTAAGCAGATTTTTATTAGCAAAAGAAGTATGAAAGCTGGTTACTCAGGGGTAGATAACGCCCTATTCTATTATCCGAATTGTTCGTTAATTTTTGGAGACGCCAAAGCGACTTGTGATGCTCTGGTCAATGCTCTCAGCGCAGGCTAAAGAGTCTGCAGGTAGAGACAGCTTTGCCTTTTTTTTCTGCTCCTTTTCACTGCGATCAACCTATTTTTTCCAAGAAAGAGCCTTAGTTTATGTTTTCTAGTATTCGCAATGTTTGTATTATCGCCCACGTTGACCATGGCAAGACCACGCTGGTGGACTTTTTGCTCAAGCAGGCAGGGACCTTTCAGACGCATCAGGTGGTGGAAGACCGGGTGATGGACTCGATGGATTTGGAGCGCGAGCGTGGGATCACGATTTTAGCAAAAAACACCTCGGTGCAGTTTAATGATACTAAAATCAACATTGTCGACACCCCGGGACACGCGGACTTTGGGGGTGAGGTTGAGCGCATTATGGGGATGGTAGACGGTGCCATTTTGCTGGTGGACGCCGCCGAAGGTCCCTTGCCGCAGACCCGCTTTGTTTTGCAAAAAGCCTTAGCGCAGGGATTAAAAGTGATTTTGGTGATCAACAAGGTCGATCGCCCGGATGCGCGCATTGAAGATGTGGTCAATCACGCTTTTGATCTGTTTATTGATCTGGGCGCAAGCGAAAGCCAGGCTGACTTTCCGATTGTTTATGCCTGCGCCAGGCAGGGTTGGTGCACGATGGATGAAAAGGAGATCCCGCAGTTTTTAAGTGGCGAGAAGAAGGGCTTGCTTGTGCCTTTGTTTGAGCAGATTGTCGAGCACGTCGCGCCGCCCAAGGTGGCTGATTTTCCTGGTTTTCAGTTGTTAGTCTCCAATTTGGCCTACTCGGATTACGTCGGGAGGCTTGCGATTGGTCGGGTGAGTGCCGGCGTTTTAAAGAAGAGTCAGCGGATCATCAGACGGGGCGTGAATGAGCAAGGTCAGCCCAAGACGGAATCTTTTAATGTCGCTCAGCTGTTCACCTATGAAGGGTTAAAGCAGGTAGAAGTGCAGGAAGTGGTGGCAGGCGACATTGGGGTGATTGCCGGAAGTGAGTTGGTTGAAATCGGCGACACACTGGTGGGGGATGACTCGGTGCCGGCGTTGAGTCGCATTTATGTGGAGAAGCCAACGCTTGGGATGGTTTTTTCCGTAAACACCTCGCCGCTTGCCGGCAAAGAGGGCGAAGCGATTCAATCGCGTAAGCTGCGGGACCGTTTAGTACGCGAAGTACGCCAGAACGTGGCCTTGAGGTTAGAAGAAACCGCGACCAACGATCAGTTTCGGGTGTTGGGGCGCGGTGAGTTGCAGTTTGCCATTTTAATTGAGCAAATGAGGCGTGAAGGGTTTGAGTTTATGATCGGTAAACCCACCGTGCTTTACAAGAATGATGAGAAGGGTGATCGCCTAGAGCCGATGGAACGTGCGGTTTTGGATTTGCCAGAGACTGCAGTCGGGGATGTGACGGGGATGTTCCAAGGGCGCAAGGGGCTTTTGACGAAGTACGAGGGCGGATCAGGCCACGGCAGCAACCGGGTGCGTTTGGAGTTTGATATCCCGACGCGTGGTTTGCTGGGCATGCGCTCGAAGTATCTGACTGCCACACGTGGTGACGGGCTTTTTAGCACTTATTTACTGGGTTATGGTCCGCATCGCGGTGATTTGCCGCACCGTCAGATCGGGTCTTTGATCTCCGATCGCTCAGGCGATACGGTGGAGTACGGTTTACTGGGGCTGGAAGATCGCGGCATTTTGTTCTTTGGCGCAGGGGTTGCGGTCTATGAGGGCATGATCATTGGTGAAAATAACAAGGAGAACGATTTGAACGTCAATCCTTGTAAGGAAAAGAAACTCACTAACATTCGTGCCGCTGGGGCGGAGTTTTTAGTCACGCTTGCAGGCACCCGAAAAATGTCACTTGAGCAGTGTATCGAATGGATTGACGAAGATGAGTGGATCGAAGTCACGCCCAAAACCATTCGCTTGCGCAAGAAGGTCTTATCACTCAACCATCGCAGCGTGAAGCGCAGCGAGCGCATTAACTAACCACCGCCCGCTTGGGGGCGGTGGTTTGCTCTCGCTCGTCTTTGGCCGGGCCTCGTCAGTCCAAAGGTCCAGCAAGCTCCTCGCTTCATTGCTCCCTCTCCACAAGGCTTTGTGGGAGCGGGCAGACAGGTGGCAGAGTTTTGCTTGACGGGTCTGTTTGGGTTTTTGTGATTAGGCCATTAAGACGACGTTTTGGGCTTCAGGTCCCTTTTGACCTTCGTAGAGATCAAATTCCACTGCCTGGCCTGCTGCTAAGGTTTTATACCCTTCAAGCAGGATGGCAGTCCAGTGAACGAAAATTTGGTTGCCGCCTTGTTGCTCAATAAAACCAAACCCTTTACTTGCGTTGAACCATTTTACTACCCCAGAGGTCATCAGGTTTTTTCTCCTTCTATTTATTAATTCTGGCATGAACATTCAGTGCTGCGCGAGTCTTTTTTGCGGTCCCTTGGCAGTTTTTGTCGAGGGCTTACTTTTGGGGGGGGGAGCGCAAAGTGGTAGGTATAGGAGCAAGAGTAGGAGAGCAGCCGCAGCAGGGAGTTGGTTCTTGCTGAGTGTGCTTGGCTGCGCCAGGAGAAATCAAGAAGGCCGTGAGCGAAAAAAGAGGCCTAAAAGCGGACGTGGGGCCGGGGCTTTACACCGAGGGGGACGGACGGATAGCCCGGATTCAGGTCGCTGGTTTACGGTTCGCGAAACTCAAATAGCAGCTCGTCTTTTTTCAGGTAGCCTAGGGTTTTTCTAATTTCCCTGGCTTGGCTTTCAAGCTGGGAGGTGAGCTTTTTTTCGTCACTTTCCAGTCTGGCAATTTCGCTTTGGAGTTTTAGCAGCTCGGTGGTTCGTTGGGCTAGGAGCTTTTTCAGGCGATAAGCCTGCAGTAGGCCTGGAGGGGAGCTCCAGAAGGGAAAAAATCCGGTTAAGAAGATCAGCCAACTGAGAAAGAAAAAAAGCGTCAGTCGGGGGGTGGAAAAAACGCGTGAGAAAAGAGTGACCCAAGAAGACGAAGAAGAAGTATGAGCAGACGACCTGCTGCGAACGGAGTCGGGCTTGGGGGCTGCGGGTGGGGTGCGAAAGGGGTTCTTTTGTTTCATGGTGTGGCACTGGCAACGCGGCCACTGGTTAAGGGGCGGCGGTTGCTGCTGCTGCTTCTCTTTCTGCTGCTCTATTCTTAGATTAGCTGAGTTC
>JAYTHP010000174.1:0-3291 GCA_043732485.1 Oligoflexia bacterium | reverse complement strand
AAAATAGTTATTTTAAAACAAGGTCTTGCAGAGTTATCCACAAAAACAATTTGATACACAGTTGAAAAAATTTTGCGAATAGAAGACTATTTTGTTTTTTTTGTGGATAACTTTTTTTTCACTACAGAAAAAAGGCCCTTTTTTGGGCAAAAAATACCTGAGTTAATCAGGTATGAAAAGTTATCCACATTTTCGTGTGGATAACTATGTGGATAACTTTTTTTAGGGGGTAAAAAAAAGTTATCCACAATTTTCCAAAAGTTATCCACATAGTTATCCACATAGTTATCCACACGCTAAATTTAATGATTTCAAAGGCTTGGACTAGTTATCCACTTATCCACACGCCCTACTACTACTACTACCCTATAAGTATAACCTTTTTAAGAGGGCGATTTGTGCTAACGATGAATTGGAAAGGGACAGTCAAAATTTATGCGCTTCTCTATTGATCGCTCCAGTTTGCTCAACGCCTTGCAAAAAATCCAAACCGTCGTCGAAAAGAAAAACACCATTCAAATTTTGGGTCACATCTTGTGCGTGGCCAGTCCGGGTGAACTTTGCTTGGCTGCCACCGATTTAGAAATCGGGATCAAGATCATCTTGCCGGCGGAAGTCTCGCTAGAAGGGAAAGTGACGCTCTCGGCTAAGCACTTTCTCGACATCGTGAAGGAATTACCGGAAAAAAGGCTCTCTTTTAGCAAAAAGGAAAACCACTGGGTCGAATTGACCTGCGACAAGGCCCGCTTCAACATCGTCAGCATGTCTGCAGATCAATACCCGACGCTTGCGACGTTTGAAGACAAGCACTATACGGCAGCCAAAGCTGAGATTTTAACCGAGATGATCGATCGCACGCAGTTTGCGGTCTCCACCGACACCAGTCGTTATCACGTCAACGGGGTGTTCTTTGAAAACCTTGGTAACGGGTTGATGCGGATGAGTGGCACCGATGGTCATCGCTTGTCCTTTATCGACTGCGAAGTCTTTGTCACCCCACCAGAACTCAAAAAGGGCGTCATTCTCCCCAAGAAGGGACTGCTTGAGCTAAGGAAGTTCTTAGAATCGGTCACCGGAGACGTAGGGTTAGCCTTTGAGCAGGGATTTATTTTTGTAAAAGCCCAGCACTCGTTTCTTTTTATCAAACTGCTGGAAGGCGAGTTCCCCGATTACCGTCACCTGATCCCTCAAACCACCAAGGCTCCCTTGCTGCTGGATCGTAACGAATTCTTTTCGGCCCTGAAAAGGGTGAGTCTTTTAGTCAGTGAAAAAAGCAAGGCGATTAAGTTTTCAATTGAGAGCAATACCCTGATCATTTCCTTAAGTAACCCAGAAATGGGGGAGGCTTTCGATGAAATGAGCATTAGCTATGATCAAGAACCACTGGAAATTGGCTTTAATTCAAAGTACTTGTTAGAGTGCTTGACGGTGATGAAGGGCGATCAGTTAGAGTTCACGCTCAAAGATCGCTTGGCCGCAGGCGTGCTCACTGAAACAAAGAACAAGAATCACACTTATGTCTTGATGCCCATGCGGATTGCTTGATCAAGATCTGGTGCGCTTGTGCTCATTGAATCGCTCAGCTTACGGCATTTTCGCAATTTGCTTGCCTTGGAGATGCAACCCCATCCCAAGCTCAATTTTCTGATCGGAGCGAATGGTCAGGGCAAAACCAGCGTGCTGGAAGCCATCCACTTGCTCTCGCAGCTTCGCTCCTTTCGTCAGCCCCAAGCCCAACACTGGATGCACTGGGAAGCCAACCACGCCCACCTCAAGTGCCAGGTGGTCATGCAAGCTGAAGCCTCCACCGACAGCCCAGAGCTCGCTCGACTCACCAGCGAGATTGAATTGCATCTGCAACGGACTGAGCAAACCGTCAAACGTTTGGCGCTCATTAACCAAAAAGTCTACCGCTCACACTCAGAGTTCTTACAACAGCGCTTCCAACGCATCCCCTTAGGTTTCCAAACGGTGGTTTTTCACCCCGGCGACCAAAGCTTAGTGCAAGGCACACCCCAACAACGCCGGCACTATCTGAATCAAGTCATCTCTACCGAAAGTCAAACCACTCTGCTTGCCGTGATTCAGTATCAAAAAGTGCTGCAACAGCGAAATGCCCTTCTCAAGTCGCTTCAGAAAATCGACAGCACTCTTCTAGATGGCTTCACATCGATTCTAAGCGGCCTAGGAGCGTCCGTTTACCTCAACCGAGCCCTCTGGGTTAACCGAGCTAACCAAATGCTTCCTAGCCTCTATTACCAGATCTCCCAGACGGAGGGATTTTTACAAATCGGTCTGCGTTCAAAGCTCAATCTTGACTCTTTTGCTCCACAAATTGCTAAACTCCCCTCTTTGGCGCCTCATTTTGCTAGACAAGCACAAGACTCTTTACTAGAGTCATTGGGAACTCTCCTCGGTGAAAGGTATAGGCAAGTAAAAGAGTCAGAGATAAGAATGCAGCAGACCCTTTTAGGACCCCATAGAGATGATTGGTGCTTGAGTTTAAATCGCCAGGCGCTCGTGAATTGTGGATCGCAAGGAGAAATTAAAACCAGCTTGCTGGCATTAAAGTTGTGTGAAGTTCAGCTCCTTGCTGAAACTATCGGTAGGCTTCCTGTGTTTTTGTTAGATGATTTATCCTCTGAGCTGGATCACAACAGAAGATGGTTTCTCCTGCGGTTCCTGGCACGCGCACCGCTGCAATCTTTTATCACAAGCACTGACGACAGTCTCTTGGAAGGCAACGTCCTAGACGAAGGTCCAATTAGCGAAAACCCTTGCGCTCTCAGTCGATCGCTTAGCCTGGGACAAGAGAGCCAAGCTGAACTCTCAACCGCAGAAGACTCGGCCTCGACGACAAAGCTAGCGGGAGTGGAAGCAGTCGATCGAAAGTGGCTAGGAAAAAAATTTCAAATCGTTGCCGGTCAAATTCTGTCTGAGTCTGATTGCTAAGCGGTGAGGGGATGGAGTGAAAGATCTTTCTGAAGCAAGAGACTGGCAAGAGACTGCAAGAGACTGTTTGATCAGAGCTCCCATGAAAGACGCGGATCAAACCTCTCTTCGGTTTCTTATCGATCTTTTGATCCAGTCTTCTTAAGATCGCCAGTCCAACAACACTCAAAGTAACCCGAGGGTCAAGATAGCGCGACCAGCAAAAAGAAAAACAAAAGAGCTCCAGCAGAAATGCTCAACCAGTGGGCAAAGCTTCAAAACAACCCGTCTCAAAAAATGATCTCCAGCAACTCAAAGAACCAACCTGACTATGAATCATGAATCCGATGCTCCCAAACT
>JAYTHP010000173.1:0-10807 GCA_043732485.1 Oligoflexia bacterium | reverse complement strand
AACGCTGCTATCAGGTAAAGTCGAGGCTAGAAGCGGCTTAACCAAGCCATGGTGGCCGATCTTAATCTTTTTTTATGATTTTGGCGCAAGGTTCAAGTGTAAGAGGTGACCGTCTGATGAGGTCCGTTCCCTCAAGCCAGTCCTTCGAGAGTAAGTAGCCTACCTAGAAAGGCTAAGCTGAGTTTAGTCAGGAGCGAAAAGAATTATTTTGAGGGCCGAGGCCTATTCCTTATCAGTCAATCGTTGTCGCGCTCTTAGTGCAAGAAAATAAGTCTATACCGATGAAATGGGAACTCTGGGGAGCCAAAAATCTAAAAAATTTTTCGAGATTTCAATAGGAGAGAGAGTTCAAGAAACGTTTTTTGACGAGCTTGCAAAATCCCAGAAGCTCTCGAGGATAGGTTTGATAAGTCCTTGAAATCGCAATAATACCCGCAGTGCTGATTGAACTGTCGGTTTTTTAGAGATGATGCCTTAATGGGCTGAGAGCAGGATTGCTAGAATCATTGCTAGACTCAGGGAGCGTCGCGCCGGGCTGTACCCATTTTTGAGAGGTGTCAGGATCTCATCAGCGGTAATTGCCCTTTGATTTTCCCCCCGCCCGCCCCCTGGGTTTTGGGCGATGTTGCGCCCGTTTTGTAACGAGCACAAGCTTCAGTGCTGGCGCATTTGGGGCTGGAAACTGACTGGGCGTTCAGATAGCCTGAGTCTTGGGAGATGAGGTGAGATGATCAGGCTGAGCAACGGAGGTTTTTGGCTGCTGCTGATCCTTTTGGCGGTGGCATTAGCAAGCAACACCGCAAAAAATGCACCAGATTTTACGGTTTATTGGAACACGGCGCACCTTTTTGTCACCGAAGGCGCACCGATTTACTCGGTGGCGCGCGACGGCATGATGACCTTTAAATACCCGCCGTGGATCTTGCCCTTGTTTTTACCGCTCGGGTGCTTACCGCTTGCGGCAGCAAAACTGATTTGGGGTGGGGTTGAGGCAATGTCCCTGGTCTTTGTGGCGTTGTGGCTAAAAAAACGGGTCTCACTCGGTTTACTGAGCTTATCGCTTGTCACTTGGAGTGGGATCTGGACGGTGCACGCTTTTGATGGCCAAGTCTCACTCCCACTGACGGCACTGGCGTTAGCGCTTTTACCAGTCTACCAACATCAGCTACGAAACTGCGCAACTTTACTGCTCAGCTACGCACTTAGCATCAAACTGGTAACGCTTTTTCCGTTATTGGGCTTTCAGTGGAAACGAGGGGACGTGCGTAGGGTGGCTTGCCTGCTCGTGCTCTTGACCGGGCTTTCGATTCCGGCTTTCCTGGCCCATCATCAAAGTTTTTCGGATTTAATGGCATCCTACCGGGCTGCCACAGGTCCTGGCATCGATGCGGCAGGGGTGGTGAAAATCTCCGTGAAGGGGAGTCAAGCGCAAGGGCTTGTGTCGATGCTCTTTCGCCTTTTCGAACTGGATGAACAGCAGACGGGCTTGATGCTAGCGCTCACCCTAGCGCTGAGCTTGGTGCTTGCCGTGTTTTGGCGCCTCCGCTCGCAACATTTAAGCGCAGATCAGCGCTGGGCTGGCTGGCTTGCGCTCAGTGCCACGGTGCAACCGCTGGCAGGCTTTCATAGTTTTGTCTTGGCCTTTCCGCTGGCAACCCTGACGTTGCACGGTTGTGTCAACGCCTGTCAGGAGCATGATGATCCTTCTCACCCGACGCTCCACAAAGCGGAAAAAAGGACATTGATCGCGCTTAGCGTGCTCGGGATCCTGATGATTGCCGCGTTCACGCAAAAGACCCTAGGCAGCACGACGGGTGCATTGTTGCAACGACTCTCGGTGAAGTCTTGGGGCGTGTTGCTGTGTGCGATGCTCATCTCGACTCCTTCACTACGTCGGCCCTCACGCCCGCCTTTGCAATCTCCTTCGCCTGGCGCAGGTGGCGGTGGGACAACGTGCTGAGTCCTTGCCGCTCGCTCGTCTCTCGCTCATGACGCTCTTTGCGCTTGCACGCGCTTGAGCAGGAGCTTGACCTCCTCTCGCACTTGCTGGGGGTCGATGGCCTTTGCGTTGTGGTTCTCGTCGTCATTGTCAGCCGCCGCCTGCAAGTCGCTGGCGGTGAGGAGGTGGTCCGGGGCGTGACCGGAGGCTGCAGGGGTTGGCTGCGTTAAAAAGGGAGCAATCACCGCTGCAACGTTTTTGGCTAAGTCCGACACCTCATAGCCGCCTTCGAGAAAAAACAGCACGCCTGGTTGCTGTGGGTTTTGGCAGGCTTTTTTAAGTGGGAGTTGGCGCTGAAGTTTGCGCAAGCGACCAGACAACTGCGTGAAGCCTTGGGTGGTGAGGCGCATGGATCCTAAAGGATCCGCCTCATGAGCATCCAGCCCACAAGACACCAAAATGAGTTCCGGATCAAACTCACGGGCTTGGGGTGCGACTCCTTGATCGAAGAGAAAAAGGTAATCGTTGTCCTGGCAGGAATGTGGCATGGGAAAGTTGATCGTAAAGCCTCGTCCCTCGCCAACACCTTGCTCTTCGAGACGCCCTGAGTTCTCAGGAAACAAGTTTTCCTGATGCCAATCGATAAATAGCACGCGGGGATCGGCGTAAAAGAGCGACTGGGTGCCGTTGCCATGGTGGACGTCCCAGTCTAAGACTAAAATACGCCGCACGCCCTGCCGCAAGGCAGCGTGGGCCACCACCCCAAGCGTGTTAAAAATACAATACCCCCCGCCTGCAGTGGCAGTCGCGTGGTGGCCTGGGGGACGCACTAGGGCAAACCCGCCCTCGAGCTGTTGGCTCAGCCAGCGATCGAGCAGCTCAAGGCCTAGGCCGACGGCACGGCGTGCGGCCTCCACTGAGTGCGGGGAGAACAAGGTTTCTGGTAAAAATTCACCTGTAAGACCTTCGAGGGGCTGAATTTTTGCCAGATAATCAGCCGTATGGGTCCAGGCAAGTTCACTCCACTGCGCCACCCGCGTGCAAGTCACATCGAGAGCGCGACTTGCCGGGCCTTGCTGCAGCGACTGCAAAACGCTTTGCAGTCGCTCGGGGCTTTCAGGATAACTTGAGCTGGAGCCTAAGGGTGATGAGTATGCGGTTGCGTGCTCCAATAACTGAGGGTGAGAAAGAATCTGGAAACGAGGGGGTGGGGTGAGAGCGTTTGCGGCTAGGTCATGGGCTAGGTCATGCATGATGATTTGTTTGTCGGTAGCATTATTGAATCAGTTGCTTTGAGCGTGCAGGCTTGCCACCCTCAAAGGTTTGTTTGGGTGGGAGCTGTGGTGAGGGTGGTGCACAGTCCTGCGGGGCTCATCAGGCGCTTGCCTCCCTGGATGAAAGGACGGTAAATGGTCAGGCCAGTTTTTTCAAGCAAAAAACGGCGCCCGGGGGCCGTGGGGAGTGGCACTCGGCTGCAAGGGGGGGGTGGTTTTGACACGCCCTTCGCGACACAGCTCCGCTAGGCAGGAAGGAGCAAGGTGCGGTAAGATGAAAGAACGGCAGCAGCAGCAGTAGAGCCTAGAGAGAGAGATGTTTTTTTTGCCTTTTTTGCAAGAAAAGCAGTGGTTGCTCCCCCTTATCCCAACACCACAAGGGCGCGTTGGGTAAGAAGTGTATTTTGGATCCCACAAAAAAGGAGTTTTTTATGTTAATGTCATCCAGCTTACCCGTCGTGCAACGCCCCGTTCAATGGTTCGCTTTGCCTGTAGTTTTCTTTTTCCTGGCAGGTGCGCTACCGCCTGAGGCTCACGCTAGGTTCGGGTTTGGTGCCAAAGCAAGCGCGACGAGGACGGTGGCGCCAGAAACCCAACCCAGCGGCCGCCTGTCCAACGGGCAGTCAAGCAGTCAAGAAGCATGGAGTGAGCAGGACTCGAAAAAAGCACAGCTCCACACCGACGCCTACGTCGAGAATAAGGCTGCGGCTCATGAGGCAAGAGGGCAAGGGCAGTATTTTCAGGCGCGTCGGTTTGAGAATCAGGCAAAAATTCATGCAACTGAGCTGAAAAAGCTCGGTAATTAAACTCCGGGGCCTTGCGTGGCAGGGTTTTACTCGGCAATCGAGCTGAGCGCGCCTGGCACGAGAGAGTGCCTGATGATTTGCGCGCTCCAGAAGAGAGAGGCCAGGAGAGTCCAAAAGAGTCAAGGAGAGAGGAAGGTTGAGTCGTGGTGCAAGATGAGTCTTGAGGGGTTTGAGGTTCAAGGGTGGGGGGAGCTAGAAAGTCTCCGGGCCATTCAACAGGCGATACCCGACTGGCACGAAGAAGCGCGGGGGACAGAGTTTTTGGCAAATTTGTTGCGCTTGAGGGAGTTGCCAGATCGCCTGCCCGTTGAGGGTCCGTTTTTCGTCTGGGAAGGGGCGCGTTTCACAGAGCAAGTGGGTGCGGGCGCGGGGTTAGGAGGGCGTGCGTCTGAAGCGTTTCGCAAGTGGGTCAGCGCTTGTTACTGGGCAGATCTCGCCAGTTACCCTGAGACCTCGAATCAAGTGAGCTTTGCTCGCCTCTTGTGGGCGTTGCAGCATTTTCCGCAAGGCTTTAGCGTCTGGTTTGCCCGCATACGTGAACCGTGGAACGAGCACCGGGCCTGGATGCCGGTGGGTTATTCAGGCTGGTTTCCGATCAGTGCACAAACCTTTGACGGGCTGGTGAGGGATGACGCCTCAGCTCGTCGTCGTCAGCGTCATCACCACGCCCACGACCATCAGCCGTTACCGCCGCCCATGGAACAGCGGCCCCATAGCCCGGAGCTGCAGGCTTGGAAGGAGCCGGGGCGCGATTTGCATCTCTACCTGTTTAATTACAGCTTAGTCGGCCCCTTGAGGAAAACGGCCCTCTCTTGCGCCTTCATGCGCCACTTTGCAGCGCAACTAGCGCAAGTCCAAGCGGAGCAAGAGAAGGTGAAGGCGGCTAGGCGTGGCGGTAGAGTTGGAGTCAACCTGGTTTGCTGCAGTGTCTCTGAGGATGGCGACCGGATTGCAGGGCGCTTTGGCCTAAAGCTACGCGCTCAGCACCTGCTGCAGGGTAAGGTGAACCGGGTGTTTGCGTCTGGCGTGCAAGCACGCAGCGCTCGCTTTTAGATTTCACCGCTGTTGAGGGAGGAAAAACTTTGGACGTTGGCAATGTCGTCGCTATCCGTCAAAATCATCAACAGGCGATCGACCCCTAAAGCCATGCCGGCACCTTCGGGTAAGCCTTGGGCGAGATCCTCCAGGTAGCGTTGATCTAAGGTCACGCAGGCTTGCTGGTGGGCAAGCCGCAGCTGGTTTTCATGCAACCAGAGCTCTTTTTGCTGGTGCGGATCCGTTAAGAACGGGAAACCATCGGCAATCTCAACGCCTGCCAGGTAACACTCGCTGCGGGAGGCTAAGAGCGGGCGGTTTTTCAGGGTGGGGGCAGATGAGGTTAAAAAAGCCGGCCATTCGGTGAGAAACACGGGCTGTGGGAAGCCTAAGTGAGGCTGGACTTGATCGAGCAGGTAGGACACGAGCAGTCCGCGCTGGTCGGTGAGGGGGTCTAGGGGTGCGTTTAAGGGTGCGTTTAAGGGTGCGTTTAAGGATGCAATAGGCGCTTGCGGCGTGCTGCGGATCAACTGCTCAGGAACGTTCAAACCTGCTTGGCTGCAAGCTGCAAGCAGCGTGGGGATCTCAAAGTCAGACAAGGGTGGAAAGTTCAGGTATTTTTCAAAACTTTCACTGACCGTCAGGCGCGGCCAATCGGCTGCCATCAGATCCAGCCTCTGACCGCGGTAGCTGAAAGGGACGGGAGACGAACGTGAACCGGCAGGAGGCAGGGGGTAGAGCTTCAAAAAAGCGTCTTGGATCAGCCGCTGGGCGTCGCGCTCAATGTCCGCTAAGCTACTCCAGCTCCTGGCCCACTCCAGCATGGTGAACTCTTGCGTGTGCCAGGCATCTTCTCCTTCCGCACGAAAATTCTTCGCCAAGCTAAACACCCGGGGAAACCCTGCAATCATCAGGCGTTTGATTTGAAACTCAGAGGAGGTGAGTAAAAACTGACTTCCGCAGACTAAAGATTCAATCGCCTGATCTACCACCGGATGGGTGATTAAAGTCTTAGGCTCTATTTCCAAGAAACCGTCTTGCTCCAGGGTTTGGCGCAAGGATTGCAGCAGCCGGGCGCGTGAAGTGAGGCGCTCGTAACGACTCAAGTGCGCCGTCGCTGTTTTTCTCGCATAAAAGACCGGATCTGCAGGGTTCCAGGCTGCACCGCACCTTGCTAGCTGCGCAAGCTCCTGCACTTGGCCTGCGCGGTTCAGGGAAAAAGCCACCCAGTCACCTGGCTGCGGGAGGGTTGTTGTCCGCCTCGCACTGACGTGGAGTTGCAAGACTTGGCCGTCTTCTTGCAATTCCACGGTGGGGTGGGTTGGCTCGCCCCACATGGCAAGGAGGCGGGCTGGCCGGAGTGGCTGGTAAAATCCTTGCAAGGCAGGGGTTGCGATGCCTTGGGTTTTGCCGTAGTGCAGCAAGCTTGCCAGTTCTTGATGGGTTTGCTTGCGAATTTTGGTGAAATGGCTGACTAAAAACCCCTCAAAATCAAACCCCAGCCAGTGAAAACCCAGCAAGGGTCTACACAGTAAGCGCAAGAGCCCCTTAAGGAGCACAGGCTGCAGCAATCCAGGCCAAAAGTGCTTCATTTGACTTTTGCGGGCTGTGAGCAGCAGAATTTCTCGCGCCGCTTGTGCCATGCGCGCAAGCGGCAAGCCTGTGAGCGCGGGTTTGAGTTGCCATCCCTCGTGCTCAAGCGTCAGCACCAGCGCTAGTAACACCGCGTTGGGGATCACCACCTTGTGTCTGACGTCTTGTGCGGTGAGCCTTGCAGGAAAGCCACCCTGGCGCAGGCAGTGGACCCACGCTTTTGCCGCCCTTTGCTGCGCGGAGTGGGGGAGGCCTGCCATGCTAAAAAAAGCCTGCGCTAAGGGGGGGATCCAAAAATGAAAACAAGCGGAAGCCTTTGCGGCTTGCAGGGTTTGAGGAGAGGGAGTGTCGCCGTCGTTGTCTTGGCTCTTAAAGCTGACAAAAGGCACCATCCCGTGGATCCAAGCGTCGCTTACCGGGAACAAAGACTCCCGGTCTTCTAGCCCAAGGCATAAGCTCACCGGGGTGGCACGAGGCGTGAGGGCTAGAAAAAGCTCCCGCAAGTCTGCAGCCGTCTTGAGGTCAGAAAAAGCAATCGCCAGGACCAGGAAGTCCCACGCCTGTCCCTGCACCTCGGCGAGCTGACTGTAGAGTGCGGTGGTCTGCTGCAGGCGCTCCACTGGGCGCTGCAACTGGCGCAGGTTTTTCAAAGTAAGCCCGTGCGAAAGGGTGTCGACTTGATGCGGTTTCACCCAGAAGGCTACTTCCGCTCCACCTTTTTGCAAAAAGTGGGCGTAGACCGCTCCTACCGCTCCTGCTCCAATGATCAGGACTTTCATCGTTTTACGCTTAATGCTCGTCGTCGGAGGAGCAAGCGTCTTCAGGGAGCGGAACAATCAGCTCCTGATGGGCAGCTTGCTTGCACGCACAGTGCAAAGCGAGGTGCGAGCTGACGTGGAGGGCGTGAGGCGCGACTTTCTTTTGGGACTCGCGCTTCAGTTGATTGCTGACGGTGAGAGCAGCGCTTAAAATTTGTGACATCGCATCGCGCGCCACTCCTACTTCGGCCACCTCATGGCAACAAAGATGAAAAATCTCGTCCAACAGGTCGTCAATCAAGTTGAGCCTGATTTCCCTGGCAAAAAGTTTTTTGATAGGCGCTTTCACGGTTTTTTTGGGTTTTGGGGCAGCTTGCTTGGTGGCGGGCTTCTTCTTTTTGGTGGCAGCGGCGACGGCGGCGGAGGTTTTTTTCTTCATATAGCCCTGATGTTAGCAAATTTTTAACTTTCAGCTAGTTATTTTAAAGCTAGAAGCACATTTTATCGATACTAGACAAACAAGGGTTTTTTGGGGTCTTCTTGAAAGAAAAAAGGTGGCAGTAAAAGCTATGCGTTATTCCATTCCACAGTCGCTGATTTGGGCCAGTTGGGTCGTTATTGTCTGGGGCTTACGGGAGGCTTCCCCTTTTTTAGTGCCTGTTTTGCTCGCAGGGCTGCTGGCTTTTGTGATCTCGCCTGTGGTGAACTTCCTAGAATCGAAGAAGGTGCCTGAGTGGGTGGCCATTTTAGCAAGCGCGCTTTTACTCTTTTTACCGGTTTTTGCGGCCGCAGGCTTGATGGTGCATGAAGCAACCGTGCTGGTGCGCAACTTTCCTGCCATCATGCAGGCCTTAAAGTCGCTGCTGAGTCAGCTCAATCAATCGAGTTTTGCCCAGTTTTTTAACCTCACCCCTTCGCTGGACATCGAGAGTCTGACGGTGTTTCTCTCGGAGGACTCAGGCAAGATTTTTACCACCCTTTTTGAAGGTTTTAAGATGGTGGCCTCAGGGGGCGCCGAGTTTATCTTGGTGTTGCTCTTTTCGATCCTGATTTTGATGGTGCGCAAGAACTTCAAGAAAGCCGCGCACGCTTTGTTTCCCGACGCCGAAGTGCTGGAGCAAATGATCACCTTAGTGAAGAAGTTTTTGTTCACCCGCATGGCTATTGCAGTTTGGGTCACCGTAACGGATGCGATTATCTTAAAAGGGTGCGGCTCGCAGTATGTCTCGCTGTTTAGCGTGTTGTTAGGCGCGAGTACCTTTGTGCCGGCGGTGGGCTTTTTTATCGCCGCAGCACCGCCGATGATCACGGGCCTGGCAGCAGGGGTGGAGTCAGGCTCGTTGCTGGTTTTGTACGGGCTCTTGTATCTCGTTTCGAGCATTGAGGGGCACTTTTTAACACCAAAATTCCTCGGGCGCTCACTCAATTTGAACTTGCTGTTCACTTTTTTAGGGCTATTTGCAGGGCATCTCTTGTGGGGCATTGGCGGGATGTTAGTGGCGATCCCGATCTTAGGGATGATCCGCGTCTTGCTTAATGCTAGTCCCCGGCACCGAGTCTGGGCGCTGCTCATGGCCGACCTTTAGGTCATTCAGTGAGTTCGGTTTAGTGGGGAGTCTGATCACTTTTTTCTCAAAAAAAAGTCGGCGTCCACGGTGGCGGCCTGACGTTTCCTGAACTGCCTCAAAGAGCGCAGAGAAGTGCGAAAGCGGCGTGCGACACACTCTTAGTTGTGTTGGGTCGGTCACGGCATGTTTCTCGCACTCTTTTCCCGCATTCTGTCAGGGCATTTCATTGATACCAAAAACTCGCAAATCTGAGAGCAAGGGGAAAGGGGAGTCGTCGTCGCGGCCACCTGCGTGGGGGTTCATGTCCGGGCGCTCCAGCAGGTCTATGGGTAAGAGGCGGTTCAGGGTCTGATTTTCGCGGGCTTGATCCTTGATCTCGTAGGCCGCTGCTTCGATCATCCCGAGCATCCAGGTTTTTTGCTCAGGCTTGTGCGCGAAGGTTTGCAAGGCTGCGCAGGCAAGGGCCGGTTGCGCCATTTTGGCAGCAGCGGCAATCAGTGGTTCTTGCACCCGGGGACTGACGGCCAGTTCAAAGTAAAAGCTTAAATATTGGTTAAGCCAGCGTTCTGCTTGCGGTTGCGAAAACCCGTTAAAACTCTTAATCACGCCTTGGGCCACTTCGTGGATGAGGTTGCCCTCTTCCAGCGTTTTGCTGAAATCAGCGTGGGTGTGCAACTCAAAAAGCTGTTCCCGGTCTAAGAGTGAGTAGGACTGCAACTGCTCAAGGATCAACAAACGAGTGAGGTGTAAGGCCCCTCTTTGAAAAAAGAGCGAGCGCGCCCGAGCATGGCTAGCTTGAGGACTTAAGAGCGCTAAGAGCTGGGAGTACCGATGGGGCTGACGAAACTCGGCGGTCCAGAAGCGGTAAAAGTTTCTCCGCCTCAGTTCGAGATTATGTGCCGAGCCTGGGGTCACAAACTCCTTGGCGATTTTTTTTTCAAAATGCTCAAGCAAAAGCGTGAGCGTGTTTTCGGAGCGACTAAATTTTAGGGCGTATTCGAGAGGGTTAAGCAACAGGAGTTCCATTGCCGGCCCAGCAGGGCAGCTCGGTCGTCTTGGTGCTAGTTGCCCCCACTCTGCCGCGCTGCTCTCGGTGACTGCAGCGGTCGGTAGGTGGGGAGAAGGGAGAATTCTTGAAAAGCTGTGATTTAGCTGCGGAAAAGACCTCGCCCCGTTAGTTTTAAAGAGTCTAGCAAACTGAAACTTGCTGAAAGAACCTGAAGCAAGGGTAACAAGCAAATCGCCGCAGTGGAGCATGCCTGGGATCTCAGAAAACTGGGACTTGATGCGGATTAAATCGTCTCTGACGCTGATTGAGCCTTCAGCTTGGGCACTGCGGGAGGGACTAACGACCGCTAAAAGGGTCAAACTGAGGGTTGCAAGCAAAGCCTTTGGGGCTGAAGTCAGCGTGAATGACCTTGCTGTTATTGTGGGTTCTGTTGATGGCAAAGACGATGACAATGGCAATGATGGCATGGCTACGACCGCCTTTCTTAAACCGTGCAATAACCGCTTCAGCAGATTGCCTAGAGCAGTGTGCTTGCAGTTGTTTGAGACGATGGACGCAAGATTTTCAGGTACTTTGGCAGTGAGAGTCGCTGCATCCCCTTGAGCGCTGTCTCCCTGCAAGGGCTTGCCAGGCTGGCAGAGAGCTTGGCAGAGCGACTGAAAAACTTTGGTAGTAAAGTGAGTGGAGGCGGTGGTTGTATTTTTCATGGGGTGAGTAGAAATGACACATCCAATCGAGGTTGTCAAGAAAGTTTTTCAAGCGGTTGTAGAAATAATGCGTGATTCGCTTGTTGGGCAAGCCTTAGTTTTGCCCAACAGTACAATT
>JAYTHP010000172.1:0-10983 GCA_043732485.1 Oligoflexia bacterium | reverse complement strand
GGAAAGAAAGGGGCAATCAGGCTGAGAATCTGCTCTTCGACTTGCGGTAACGCCACTCCAAACGGGATTAACGGCAGTAAGCCATTGCTTTCATGCATTTTTCTGACAAAATCGTCCATCCGCTCAGGCCCCAGCTCCGTTTCCGGCTGATACACCACCTGGTGGTATTCCGCTAAAACCTCAAGCTGAGGATTAGTCACCACCACCGCCACCTCTAAGATGCAATGGCGCTTTTCGTCTAAACCGGTCATCTCCAGATCCATCCACAGAAAATTTTTCACATTTCTCATACGTTTAGCGCGACTTTAGAGCAAAAAACCCGCCCAGGCCAGAGAAATCACTTGATTAAATCGCTCCTTTTTCGGTAGAACCCCCTTACTTAAGATCAAGGAGAACATATTTTTCATGACTCGTTTTGCCGCCGATAAAATTAGAAACATTGGGATCTCAGCTCACATTGACTCCGGGAAAACCACCCTTTCCGAAAGAGTACTTTTTTACACCAAAAGAATCCATCGTATTGAGGAAGTCAAAGGGAAGTCCGGGGTCGGCGCGACCATGGATTTCATGGATTTAGAGCGTGAAAAAGGGATCACCATCCAATCAGCCGCCACCTACTGCGTCTGGAAAGATTACAACGTCAACTTGATTGATACCCCAGGACACGTCGACTTCACGATTGAAGTCGAGCGCTCCTTGCGCGTCTTAGACGGCGCGGTGTTGGTCTTGTGCTCGGTGGCAGGCGTGCAATCGCAATCGATCACGGTTGATCGTCAGATGAAGCGTTATAAAGTCCCCAGGATTTGCTTCATCAATAAGATGGACCGCGCGGGAGCGAATCCTTTTCGCGGCGTCAAAATGTTACGAGAAAAGCTCAGTCACAACGCTCACTTAATCACTTACCCGATTGGCGCCGAAGATCAGTTCAAGGGCGTGGTCGATTTAGTGACCTTCAAGGCATTTTACTTTGACGGCGATAACGGCGAGCACATTCGTGAAGAGGAAGTGCCAGCCGAATTGGTCGCCGAAGCTCAGAAATACCGAGAAGATTTGATCTCGGCTGTTGGCGAATTTGACGAAGTGGTGGGGAACAAATACCTAGAAGGGGAAGCCGTCACGGTTGAGGAACTAAGAAACGCGATTCGCACGGCAACCTTGACCCTCAATTTTACTCCCGTCATGATGGGCTCCGCCTATAAAAACAAGGGCGTACAACTTTTGCTTGACGCTGTGACCTATTACCTGCCCAGCCCTGCTGAGAAGGAAAATCTGGCCCTCGATCAGCTCAAAGCTGAAGAAAAGGTGGTCTTAAAGTCGGACGCCAGCCTGCCGTTCGTGGCTTTGGCCTTCAAACTTGATGAAGGGCGTTACGGACAGCTCACTTACATGCGCATCTATCAGGGCTCCATGAAGAAGGGAGACGTGATCTTTAACGTCTCCAATGACAAGAAAGTCAAGGTCCCCAGACTCGCCCAGATGCACGCCGATGAGATGAACGACATTGATGATTGCCAAGCAGGCGACATTGTGGCGATGTTCGGGGTGGATTGTGCCTCAGGAGATACCTTTACCGATGGTAAGATTAAGTACACGATGACCTCGATGTTCATCCCCAATGCGGTGATCTCGCTGGCTATTACGCCAAAAGATAAGGCCAGCCAGACCCATTTTTCCAAAGCACTTAATAAGTTCACCAAAGAAGACCCGACCTTTCGCGTGCACCGCGATGAGGAGTCCGGGCAGACCATCATTAGTGGGATGGGTGAATTGCACTTGGAGATTTATTGTGAACGCATCAAGCGAGAATACAACTGTGAAGTGATTGTCGGTAAGCCACAGGTGGCTTTCCGAGAAACGATCACGAAAAAGGCTGACTTTAGTTACACCCACAAGAAGCAAACCGGGGGTTCCGGTCAGTTTGGTAAAGTGGTGGGCTCTCTTGAGCCATTGCCCAGCGACTCGGTACTCAGTTACGAGTTTGTCGATGAAATCGTGGGGGGATCGATCCCACGCGAGTTCGTCTCAGCGTGTGACAAGGGTTTCCAAGAGGCAATCAAAGAAGGCAGGCTGATTGGCTTCCCAATTGTGGGCGTGCGTGCGACGATTAACGACGGCGCGAGCCATGCGGTGGACTCCTCGGAATTGGCTTTCAAAACCGCCTCACTGATGGGGTTTCGTGAAGCTTACGCGAAGGCTGGCGCAGTGGTTTTAGAGCCGATCATGAAGCTTGAAACTCAGGTCCCTGAAGAATTCCAAGGGGGCGCCATGGGCCAGATCAATCAAAGACGCGGAGTGATTGTCAACAGCGGCACCAATGAAGGGTATGCGATCATTGAAGCCGAAGTGCCCTTAAGTGAAATGTTTGGCTATTCCACCGACTTACGATCAGCCACTCAAGGAAAAGGGGAATTTACGATGGAGTTCTTAAAATACTCCTCCGTGCCTCGCAACGTGCAAGAAGAGATGACCAGGAAATATCAAGAGCAGAAGGCTAAAGAAAGTAAGTAAATGCAAACCCTACTGACAATCGTTCACATTGTGACCTGCTTTTTCCTCATCCTCTTGGTGTTACTGCAATCCGGCAAAGGCGCCGAGATCAGCACCACGCTGGGTGGATCCAGCCAAACGATCTTTGGGACCTCAGGCGGGGCTAATTTCTTAACCCGCATGACCTCAGGCTCGGCTGCTGTTTTCATGTTGACCTCGATTGGCCTGACCGTCTTGTCCGGGCAAGCAGGAAAGAGCGTTTTTGAGGGCACGCCGATTGCAACACCCAGCAGCGCGCCATCGGAAACGCTTTCCGGGAGCCCGGTGCCTGCGAATCAGGGGTCTACTAGCGCAACGCCGCTGCCGCCTGCCAGCCCCTCTGCGACGCAGTAAATTATAACGTTGGGCCCGACTTCAAGACGGCACTTGGACTCCCTGGTCTCTTTGAGTTTTCATGTGACTGTTCACCGCATTTTCTGCAGAGTGGGTTTAATTTTTCACGAACAGACACGGATGGCGTCAACATGACATGAATCTTCTGCTTACGAGGCGCCCATAAGTTATTTGTTCGAACCAGCCCAAATCCCACTGATCCAGCTAGAAAGAGGGCAAATAAATATTTAGATTGAGCGCAGAAACGTCCTTTTTTGTTTTTCTCATCTGATTGATGCTAGCCATCATTGATAAGCTCTGTTGAAATGCCTACCTTGCTTAAGAGAACCTCTTTGAGGATCTACCGAACGAAGTGAAAGAGCATATTCGCAAGCTTGAGGACAGGTTCGTAATCTTGAAGTTATGATTCGTGGCCTTCTTGAAAAAAGGGGAGAAACAGCACCAATAGCTCGAAGCTCCCTTCAAGTGACGGCTTAGCAAACCAACCCGTCATCCCTAGCAGTCAGCGCAAAAAGACCGGAAAAAAGCCGGGTGGATAGACCGGTCATCGTGTTACTAAACTAAAAAAAGTGGCGAAGCCAGACCAGCTCCTTCAGCATAGTGTTTCTGAATGTGCATGCGGCTCGAGCTTAAAGACGGTAAAGTCTGACAAGACTCATATCGTTCAGGTTTTTGACCTTCTAAGGATAGCGATGCAGGTGACCGAGCATCAGATCGAGTTCAAGGTTTGCCCGTGCCCCCCCTGTATCAGGATAGTTGTCGCATTGCGGTCATCGCAGAGAAACGCAACTTTTTGCAGATCATTGGGGATGCGTGCTTTAAGAGAAGACACCCTGGTAAGACTGCCGGGACGCAACTGAATTAGAAGCTTAAGAGCCCCCCTCACTGCTTCCCTGGGGCCTCAACGACCTTTTAAGCGGCGCGGTGTGTCGGTGGTCACCCTCAAACACTGGGTACTTTTAACGGTTGCCCACCATACAAGCATTCCTGCTCCGACAAAACTCCCGCCGCTCACTTGCGCACTCCCGCTGCTGCTGCTGCTGCTCTTTTGGCTGCGCCCGCCCTCTCCCGCCGTCTACTGGTACATCCCTAAAAACTCCGGCACTTTTTTCACAAACTGATCAGCCTCTTGAGGATTCCAGCGAATGGCGAGGTGTGAGCCTGGCTCAGGCAGTTGCTCCAAATAGGCCTGCGCCAGGGTGTTTTCAATCAGCCGCGTGGTTTGCTGGGCCTCGCGGTAACCCATCTCCGAAAGATCACCTGCGATAGCGGCTTCAATGAACTCCGGGGCGTTGGTGAGACTGACGGTGATCCGCAGCCGCTGGCTTGCTTCCGTTAAAAGACGCGTCAGATAAAACTCCACCGCTCGCTTGTATTCCTCACGCGACGGACGCATCACAGGGAGGATTTCTTGGATCCTTGCCAAGAGCTCCGTGGAGATCATCCGGCCATGATGATCAGGCTCACGCAAGATCCTGCGCAACCGAAACTGATCCAGCGGATACTTTTCAAAGTCGCGCTGGTCTTTTCTTTCCTCCAAATAGCCCTGCGCACCGTTGGAGGTAAAAATGAAAAAGGAGTTGCGACAATTGATCGTCCGGATCTTGCTGCGTCTGCTTGAAAACTGCTCTTCAAAAGTCAGCGTGCCCTTTTCAAGGAGCTGTAAAATGACGTTTTGTACGCTCAAGGGAGCTTTTTCGATCTCATCCAAGATAAAGACCTGCAAGCGGTTTTTCACTAGGGCCTGGACAATCTCCTTTTTAAACTGCTCCACCCCTGAGTACGAACCTAAGGCATTCATGGCAATCAGGGTTGAGGCATACCCCATCCGTTTCGCTGAGAACTCAGCGAGCATGGACTTACCCACTCCAGGCGGTCCGACTAACAGCAAGGTCTTAATCGCCGCAGGATCGACGGCCTGACTCACTTGCCGTCCCCAGAGTTGCAGCAAGGCTTTTTTCGCGTGCTCTTGCCCCACCACTTCCTTTTTAAGATCCTCTTGCAGATTTTTGAGTCGCTGCTTTTGAAAGCTTAAATCAAACTGATGCGGATCCAAACTATAACGACTCAAGGCCGCACGTTGCAACTCGTCTGACGACAGCCTAAGCACCCCGCCGCGCTCTTCGACCTGCCGAAGGGCTTCTTTCAGTAAATTGACTGCTGCCCGGGGCTGCGCAGTTTCCAGATCATACTGCTCCGACAGCCGCACCGCTTGCTCCAGGATGGCAGGCGAGAGGGTGACTGAGGTATCCTTTTGAAACTTCTCAGCCAGCAACTTGAGCAGCGGTTGACCGGCAAGCGGCACCATCTTCACTTCCTGAAAGCGCTGCATAAACGCCCCGTCCCAGCCATAAGCCGCCCGAAACTCCTCTTTGGTATCAGCACCCACCAGCACGATCTGCTTGCGCTCTAACGCTACCTTGAGGTCTTGAGTTAAATCGTTCGCACGGTTAGAGTGGGTGCCTGCGCCTGCCAGGTTATGAAATTCATCCATGAAATAGATCACGCCGTTTTCCTGTGCAGCCTTCAAGATCAGGTTCATCCTGCCTTCAATCGTCCCAACAAACTTGGACTCCTCTTGTAAGGTGGCTGCAGTGAGCTCAAAAATCTGCAAACTGCGTGGCAGATCCTTATAAGCCCCCCGGGCAATTTCTCTGGCTAACGCTCGAATAGCACTGGATTTGCCTGAGCCCGCAGGACCCAGCAGAATCACACTTTGGCGATGCCGCAAGGCTCGCTTCATCGGTAAGATCACGGTCTCTAAGGCATCCTCCGGGAAGTGCTCAGGCGACTGCCTGGCCGCAGATACCAATTCCTGAAAATGGGTCCTGAGATAAGCCATCGGATCCAAGGAATCTCCGCGGTTATTCAGGGATCTTAAATTGCGCGATAACTGCTCTCCCATGCGCACTTCTTCATCAAAACGATCCAAATCAATCTTGCGTGGACTGTTTCTGATCGTCAGCAAACCTGACTCGACTTCCATCGCCGGCTGAGCACTCCACTCGGAGTCACTTTCCTCTGCCTCCGAACCGACTAAAAGCTGCTCAATCAAACCCCGCTTACGCTTGCGCAGGGGTGGCCGCGGCGACTCCTCTTCCGACTCAGATTCCAGCTCCAGCGGATTCTCAGAGTGATTCTCCTGCACTGGGTAAAAAAGCCGCACCTTTTGCTGATCCGCAAGCCGCATGACCACTACCTCACCCCCTAACTCCGCCTGATGCGACCAATCGAGCGAGTACAACACCCCCTGATGCTCAATCAAGCGCAAAGGGCGCTGATGGGTCAGATCAAAAGCAAACTGCGTGCCCTTTTGTAAGACCCAGACGTGACCGTTTTGCTCCAAGAGCGTGACTTGAAAAGCGGTCTTTTCCTGCTCTTTGCGGTTTTCACGAGCCATCATGTGACTGGACATCCTATAGCAATCCCCACTCGAGTGCTCTTGGAGAAAGGTCTGGTAATGCCCGCGAAAAAACACCGTTTCCACGAGCCACTGTTCTCCAGACTTTTCCCCCAACGGCGATAACACCAACCACTGCTGATGCACCTCGCGCAACTTTTTTGCCTGGGCACAAGACTGAAACACTTCGCCGTCTTGGGAAATCCACTTGCGACTGCCATCACGCACCTGCAAGTAAGGGGTAGGCCAGCTCTTGGCCTTCAGCTCTTGAAAACCCTTCCCCTCCAATAAAACCTTACCCTCACCCGCCTCACCCGCCTCACCCGCTGCAAACCACTCAATTTGATAGCGATCCTTCTCAACGTCTTGCGACAGCAAAATGCGATTACCATTGGCAAAGAAATAACTATGATTCTGGCTGGCAAACGCCTGCCGCCCGCCCATCAGGCCTATCATAATCACCCCCACCAGGGACCCTACCGGCAAACTTAGCGTACCCAAAAACCGAAGCAGTAGGCTTGTCATCCGAACCCACAAGCGTGAAAGTCCCACAAAAGATCGACCACAATGTCCCAAATTCATAAACAGTCGCACTCCCCATCTAGATGGTTGAACTCTTAGATTTTTTTCTCGCAGCCAAAGCTAACGAGTAGCAGCCTACTTTTTTTACGCTCAAGCCCTCTCGTTGCTACCACTCCCTCAGGAACGCTCTCCTGAAGCAAAACTGGCATGACCTTGTGTATGGACGCCTCAGACGTTGGATCAGGTCTTGTTACAAAACCATACATCGTCACACAAGGACCCACCACGACACTCGCCGCTGCCAAAGTGGCCTCAGCACAACCGACTTTACGAAATCTTTTTAGCTCGCTCTTAGCTCTTTTATTTTAAGTATAAAATAATAAATTTTTTTATTAAATATTAAAAAATAATTTCCGCTTGCCTGCGAATCAGAGATCAAGCTCATAAGAATCTTCAGCGAAACTTAGTTTTTTACTTTTAAAGGCAAGCACTTATGAATAACCTGCTGCACTCCACCCTCGTTTTTCTTTAGCCTCATCTCCAAGCGCCACTGCAAGAAGTAAGCACGTCTTTGCAGAAGCGCTCGCCCCGCCGTCACTCTTATGATTTCAGTAAATGGGTGCTCAGGCAAAGCCTTTTTTGCGGACGGGACGCGAAAGTTCAGTTCGGTTCCTTGCATCTCGGAATCGAACGATCCGCTAGTGATTCAGCAATAAGCTCAAATGGTGAGCGTGAGAGGCGCCGTTCATTTAAAGGCAAACAGGAAAAAGACCTACAACATAAGGAGAATAACCCTGCTACTCTTTGCTTTAAGCTTGAGGGTGAAGCCTCAGCGCTTCGGCTGCAGCCAAAAAAGAGGAATCAAGTCAAACCAGGATTTTTTCTGACAAAAAAACCCAAAAAACACTCCACAAAAACATTGTACAAAAAAACTCCAAAGAAGAGACGAAAACCTACCTAGACCGTGATGTCAGCGATCAACACGAAGCGGAAGAATGCGCTTTGGACTGTTTTTCTTGCCCACCACGCTCCACCGTTGCCCGGCCCCCCGGGGATTTTTTTCCCTAGAAAGACTCGCTTTTTTCACGCTTGGGTCTTTCTGGCGTGGGGAGGAGGGAGCCGTCGATCGTCGGATCACCCCGAGATCCTTGGGCGCGCGTTTTTCTGACAACCCTACCCGTGAAGAAGAAAAAAACGAGAGCCTTGCGGACAAAGACTGCTGCGTGCCTTGAGCACACCGTCCCACACACTATCCCCCTTGACTCCCCCACCAGTTCACCTACCCCCACAGGCTCACTCAAAAAACAGCAAGCTGTCGTTCCCGCGCAGCGCCAGACCCCATTCCTCGCCTGGCAACTGCACGACCTGACGCTGGGGGTAAATCTGCCGCAAAAAAACGCACAACTCCCCAAGCGTCACCTCTCGCTGAAATTGCCCTGTCAGTAACGACGCAAAATGCCGGATCAACCAGCGTGCTAAGCTTCTGATACAAACGCTATAGGCGTCTTCGCCACCCAGCCCTGTTTCCTGATCCTCTCGCTGATCTGGCCCGGCTGACGCCCCCTCACCCCCCGGTCGTCGTCGGTGGTCGTTGATCCTTTGGACGGGGATTTGCGGGGAACGGCTCCAGCTGCGATCCGACCGTTCACAAGCAAGCAAGCGAAACAACCCTCCCGCAAGGATCGACGCTACCACTCCGGTGATCAAAAAGGCCAAAAGAGTACTGTTAATGATCTTTTGCGCACTTCCCAAGCGAAGGTTGCCATCCCCTTGCAACCCTTGCTGCGCGGTGGGAGCTTGTGAGCCATAACCAAGCGACAAGTTAGCCTGAGAAACGCCCCCGCGCACTAGCGGTCGTGGCGCCGCACAAAAGAAATCCCCGCAGGAAAAGGTACTGTGCGCATCTTGCGGCAACAGCTGCTGGGAGGCAATCGGAATGCCGGGCTTCCACGGGCACATCCCCCAGCTGCTGGCGTTCCACTGGGTGGTGACTGAGCCCAAGCACTGAAAATTGGCAATCTGCGAGGAGTTCGCGGAATTACTGCAATTTTCTGCAAAAAATAGCATGCGCGAGCCACAATTGAGACCCTGAAAAGCCCCACTCACTGAGCTTGCGGCATTGCCATAAAAGCACGCCAAATAGATGGCATAGAACGCCAAACCCGCGCAACTGCAGCGACTGAAGAAAAAGCTTCTCCGGGCGACTCTCTCATAGAGTTCAAGCTGTGCGCGCTGCGCTTCTTGCGCACCCCTACGACCGTCTGCCATCGAAGTGGCAACCCGCAGAGGATCTTGCCGATCGCCTGCCGCCCCTTCCTCACCTCCCAGCAGCTCGGCGGCTCCCAACTCGGCTCCGGCATTGAGGCGCTGACTTAAGCGCAAAAACGCCCGCACCAATTCCCGCAGCGCCCGACCGGACCACGGGAGACCGGAAAGCGAACCCGCTGTCATTTCAAGCACCGTTGCCCCCGCCAAGCGCGGTAGCTCTGCCTGCTGCTGCTGCTGCTCACCTTGCAACCAAGCTAAAACCGCTTGAAAGTCCCGCCGCTCCTGCTCCGGTTGCAGCGAGTGCCCCCCCACCGCCTCTTCCTCCCAACTCCAGCGCTCTTGCACCTGCCTGAGGCTGCGGGCCAGCTCTTGCCTTAAAGTCATCAAAAAATCACTCTCGAGCTCCGCACTTTCAAAGCCATCGAGCACGATGACGTCACTTTGTGCGCTGAAGGGGTCTTGGACTTGAGCGGGATTTTGAGCGTGCGCTCTGGCGAGCACTGGGAGACGGTTGAGTCGCCGGAAGCGTGAGGCCCCAGTCCCCGCCCAAGCCGCACCCCGCCCCTCTCCTCCGACGACCCCCTCGAAAGGAACTTGGATCAGCGCCAGGTAACTCAACAAGTTGAGGTAGGTCAGGAATTTTAGTTTTCTTGGATTTCTATTAAAATGACTCAAGCGCAAACGCCCCATCCCTCAGATTGTAACTTAATCAGGCAGGAATTCAAAGGGGGTTTTTCAAAGAGGAATGCAAGCGTCTGTTTTCTAGCCCACC
The DNA here is from genome assembly GCA_043732485.1 of Oligoflexia bacterium. Lineage (GTDB taxonomy): Bacteria > Bdellovibrionota > UBA1018 > UBA1018 > UBA1018 > JAYTHP01. Next base: position 1,141 of record JAYTHP010000172.1, on the reverse strand, counting down.
CTATCCTACCCTACCCTCCCCCCGGAGTCGCCACCTAAAAGCCGACTAAAACAGGCTGACTTTCACGCCTCAGCTGGTGCACCGTAGGCCCGCCGCAAGAGCTGCAAAAAGCTTGCCGCTTGCACACTCGCCCCGCCCACCAGCACCCCGTCGACTTCGGATTGCTGCAAAAAGGCGCCAAGATTCTGGGCATTGACACTCCCGCCATAAACAATCCTCACGCTAGACACCACCCGCCCCCACGGGGATTGCTTGAGCATGGAGCGAATCGCTTGATGCACGGCTTGCACCTCCGCAGGCGTGGCACTTAAGCCGGAACCAATCGCCCACACCGGCTCATAAGCAATGATCAGCTGGGAGGGTGAGGGAGCGGTGGAGGGGAGCATCTGCGGAAGCCCCAAGCGTACTTGCCGCTCTAGCACCTGTAAAGTCTGCTGCGCCTTGCGCTCCGCTAGACTTTCACCGACACACAACACGACTTGCATCTGCTCTTGCAAGACAAGGGTGGCTTTCTTTTGAATCTCAGCGTCGGACTCCTGAAACAAGGTCCGCCTTTCGGAATGCCCCACGAGCACCGATTGCACGCCCACGCTCTTGAGATCCACGCCCGACACCTCGCCCGTGAAAGCCCCTTGCCGCTCACTTGCAACGTTTTGGGCCCCTAGACCGATCGGTAAGCGGTGCGAGGCCAAGGCGCTTGCTGCCGCCTGTAAACTTAAAAAAGAGGGAAAAAGACCGACTGAAAGTCCGCAGCCTTCATCACCATCACCCTCAAGCCCACTCCCCTTCGTCATTGACTGGTGACTAAACTCCGGCATACCGCTGCAACTCACTGTGGATTTTGTGGGTGATTTTGAAGCCTCCCGTGATGACGCAGGCGCAAGCGAAGCTGATGCCTGGTAACGCGAAGCCCACTCCCGCACCAACGGGTCTTGCGCCACCTCATCCAAGAAGGCTTGGGTGCTGGCGCTGGTGTGGTTCATCTTCCAATTTGCTAGCAGCGTCACGCCGCGCGGTTTCCACCCTTTTTGGGCAACCACCCCGTCGTTTTGTAAGTCACTCACGAGCGCACCACACCCATCCGCGGGCTCCCCCCCACCAACGAATCATCCCCCTCCACAGGCGGCTCACCCAAGGAAAG
>JAYTHP010000171.1:0-11056 GCA_043732485.1 Oligoflexia bacterium | reverse complement strand
GCTTTGCCGTTGCAAGAGTGCCAAAAGATCCTGAAAAGCCAGGGCTTAAGCCTCGCCACCCAGAAGGCCTGTCAAGAGCTGCTTGCTGCCCTTCCCTATCGCTCTTCAGTTTTTACTGGCTTTACTCAATGGATGAGCGAGCAGCTCAGCGTAGCCACCCAGCTAGGCTTAGCTGAGGTGGGGATGCCGATTAGCTCCGATACCATTGAATCGCTTTTTGGGGTGGCCAAACACCACGGAGTCGGAACCACCAAGGATCCTAATCGCATCGCCCTTCGCATTCCCTCACTGGTTGGCACACTCACGAAAGAAGAGGCCCAACAAGCCCTCGCTACCATCAGCACCCGCGAATTGCACAAGGTCACCGATTGTCTCCCCTCAGTCCAACGGCAAAAGTGCAGAATCCTCCTCTCGCCCGGCACTCTGAATGAACTCTCACCTTCTGGCCCCTATTTTTCTGCTCAGCTAACCCTCCTGCCAGGTACCAAAAAGCGAGAAATTAACACTGAGGATCAGCCACCCATAGGGATAGAGCAAAAAAGCACTGAACCAAAAAAACTAGATGTAATAAATAAGATAAAACCGCACTTAGAGCCACTGCAGGCTCTAAAGGGCGTTGCCTAAACGCACTTTTCAAGCACTAAGACCTCAAACCCGGGGATCGATGAGGGCGGGTTTTGGACGGCCTATGTCAGGACTGACCATCTCGGTGACCTTAACGGCTCGCGACGATTACGGCAAGGCTAATTCGAGTGAGGTCACTTCGCAGGGGTTTACCGCCACCAGCGTGGGGGGCACTGGCAGGTTTAGCTCAATCACCTCACCGGGAAGCGGGGGGTGTACACGTTAATTTTTACGGGCAGTGTGATTGGCAGTTGCACATTGGGTGCAATACTTAATGGCAGTGTTTTGGCAAGTAGCTCCAATCCGCCTTACATCACTATCAGCTCGGCCACCACCATTGCGTTTTTAGTCTGGGGAGCCGTCCTTAGTCTCACCTACACGGCCATTTCCTCGACCCCGATGACGAACATTACCATAACCCTCAGGGATAACGACTAGGTAGTTTCTGATGATAAATTAATCCTAAATTTTTAAATTTATTAGTTTAATTTTCCGCATCCATTGGGAATAATTGTACCGCAAAATTGCTATAAATATCGATCCGCGGGTGTTTGCGTCACTCTTCATCTTGCTTCTGGCCAAGCCGAATCTTTTGGCATGACCAATCAGCGGCTTAATACCGGTGCGACGATCGTGCAGACGCACTTCCTCGGCAGATAACTGCGATACCACGCCAGACTTTTGAAGGCCAATTTCCTCTGCTCCGGCTTTATTTGCAAGTTTTACATTTTCGTGACTGTTCACCGCATTTTCTGCGGAGTGGGTTGAGTTTTTGACGAACAGACCCGGATGGCTTCAACATCACACGAGTCTTCTACTTACGAGGCGCCCATAAGTTATTTTTTTGAACTAGCCCTAATCCCACTGATCCAGCAGGAAAGAGGGAAAATAAGTTTTTAGATTGAGCGCAGAAAATACTTTTTTTTCTCATATAATTTATGCTATCCATCATTGATAAGTTCTGTTGAAATGCCTGCCTTGCAGAAGAAGCTCTTTGAGGATTTACCGAACGAAGTGAAGGAGCATATCCGCAAGCTTGAGGACATGGTTCGTAATCTTGAAGCTATGATTCGTGGCCTTCTTGAAAAAAAAGGAACAAAACAGCACCAATAGCTTGGAGCCCCCTGAAAGTGACGGCTTCGCAAAGCAACCCGTCATCCCTAGCAGTCAGCGCAAAAAGACCGAGAAAAATCCGGGTGGACAGACCGGTCCTCGTGGCACTAAACTAAAAAAAGTGGCGAAGCCAGGTCAGGTCCTTCAGCATAGTGTCTCTGAATGGGGGCATGCGGCTCGAGCTTAGAGTAGGTAAAGTATGACAATAATCATATTGTTTAGGTTTTTTACTTTTTAAGGATAGCGATGCAGGTGACTGAGCATCAGATCGAGTCCAAGGTTTGCCTGTGCTGCCAAAACCGCAACTGGCCACAGTTATCTGCCGGCATTAAGGGCAACGCAGATGTGGAATACGGCCCTAAGATCAAGGGCCTTGCAATGGATTTAATCCATCATCATTTTGTTCCGCCACGGCGAGCAAGAACGATAAGGTGCTTCAGCTCAGCTTGCGCTATCCCAAATCTCTAGACGCTAAGCTAGAAGGATGAAAAAGCATAGGCAATTCAATCTTGTCCATGTACTGTAATGAGTTAGCAGTGGCGGAGCTAGCTGATTTTCTAGGGATAAAAAAAAGTTAATATATTAATGACTTAGTATTTAAGAGGAATTTTTGGCCATTTGGTCGTGATCCGGCACTTACGAAAAAACGAACCCACGTTGAGCCTTCTTAGGGCGTTCTCCTGCGGTTCAAAGCCAGCAAGATCTTAGATATGGCCACCCCCCCTGTTCTTCTTTGATCTCTATTTTTAGCGGCTGACGGACATCAGAAAGGTGCAATCAAAACCTGACTAATTTATAGAATAATGAGGCGTTCTTAGAGCTGACTGGCAGAGAAATTCTTGTCGCAGTGCGTTGAGATAATGACGTTTTGGCTGATCGTGAGGGCTTAGTGATCTAACTGGCAGAATCAGTGGACTGAGTTTGGGGGTTGCGATTCGGCGGGTCCTGGGTGACCTCGCTTGATTCCCCTTTTCCCTTGATTGCAGCTAGGAAAAAAATACCGATAATTATTTTTTAAATTTAAGTTTATAGTATAAAAATGAGTAACAGTATTTTTGATCCGGTGATTGGCGCACTCAATACCTCGCTCAACTTGCGTTTGGTGAACCAGAATCTGATCAGCGCTAACGTCGCTAATGCCGACACTCCGGGCTATAAGGCTAAAACGATGGAGTTTGAAGGCGCCTTGCGTGATGCGCTGGGGGTGGGCGATGGTATTCAGGCGCAAGGCAGCGATGCCCAGCACCTAGTGCACCATGGCACCGATCCGATTGCCCCTGAGATCTATGATGATCCTAACGGGGTGGAGTCGCTGGATGGCAACACGGTGGACCGGGCCCATGAGATGGCCAAGATGGCAGAAAATCAGATTCTTTACGACGCATCCACTGAGATGCTCAAGCGCAAACTCAACATGCTTAAATACGCGATTTCGGAAGGCGGAGGGAACCATTAATGGATTTTTTTTCAGCGATGCGAGTCAGTGCTTCGGGGTTGGATGCGCAAACCAAGCGCATGAACACTATTTCCAGTAACATTGCCAATGCCGAAACCACCCACGGGGTGGGGCCTAATAACGGCCCTTACCGCAGAAAAGATCCTGTCTTTCAGGCACAGACTGACCGCGAGCATTTTGGCGAGATTTTACAAAACGCCTTAGACGAGCAGGTGCAAGGGGTGCAAGTCGTTGATATTGCTGAGGACAACCGGGCGCCTCGGATGGTCTATCAGCCGCATCATCCGGACGCCAATAGTGATGGTTATGTCGCCATGCCGCACGTCAATCCGGTGGAAGAGATGGCCAATATGATCAGTGCTCAGCGCTCGTATGAAGCGAACGTCACGGCGCTGGGGGCTGCCAAATCGATGGCGCAGAAGGCTTTAGAGATCGGTCGTTAAGGCTTTTGTGACGCTCAGCAGGGAGGGATCGGATGAGTAACTTGAGTATTGAGAATCTCAACCGCATCGTGCAAGGCGGCGATGTCGAAGGCTTGATGGGGGGGGCGCGCTCCAGCAGCCTGGGTAACGCGGCGCAGGGACCTGAGGCTCCTGGCCCGGGTGGGATGAATTTTTCGGATCTGCTGCAAGACTCCCTAAACAAGGTCAATACCGATCAAATGGAAGCCGATCAGGCGATGAAAGAGTTAGTAGCGGGCCGCAATAAGAACATTCATGAGACCTTGCTCACGGTAGAGCGAGCTGACACCTCACTCAAGCTGATGATGCAAGTGCGCAATAAGGTCTTGGATGCTTACCGCGAGATCATGCGCATGCAAGTCTAGTCCGTTGCTGGGGGTGGGTGGCTGCTAGTGTGTCTAGGGGGGTGGAGGAGAAAGAGCGTGTGTGGGTGTGTTCTTCCCCGGGAGAAGTAAGTCAGTGAGAGAGTTGAGGGTGCGTGGAAACTGGTTTTAACCGTATTTTAGGTCAGATTCGCGAGTTCTTGCGCACGCTGTCGTGGGCTAAAATGGCAGCCTTAGTTGGCGTGCTGAGTGCCATTGTGGCGGTCTGCGCTGTGACCTTTGGTTGGCTGGGCGATAAGAATTACGTGCCGCTCATGACCAATTTAAGTCCAGACGATGCGACCAACATTATGCGTATCTTGCGCGAGAAGCACATTGCTTTTATCACCGACCCGACTGGCAAGATCATCTCCATTCCCTCGCAAAGCGTCTATGATTTCAGGCTGGAGCTTGCGACCATGGGTTTGCCACAAAACAGCGTGGTGGGTTATGAGCTTTTTGACAAGCAGTCGCTCGGGACCACCAGTTTCGTGCAAAAGCTCAACCAGAAGCGGGCGCAAGAAGGTGAGTTGATGCGCACGATTAACACCATCCGCGGGGTCAAACGCTCAAGGGTGCACTTAGCGCTGCCGCAAAAGAGCACCTTCATTGAGGATCAAAGAAAGCCTTCCGCCTCAGTCGTGCTGGATCTGGATCTAGGAGTGCAACTCAGTGACAAGCAGGTGTTAGGGATCGGCACGATGGTGGCACGCGGGGTGGAGGGCTTAGAGCCCAACGACGTGATCATCATGAACTCCGACGGCAAGGTGCTCTCGACCAATCGTTCCGACCCCTTGGCCGCTGCCACCGCCACCCAGCTGGAGTACCAGGAAAAAGTGCAAAGCGACTTGGAGCGGCGCATTGAGGCGATGTTAGGGCGGATTGTCGGTGAGGGCAAGGTGGCTGCCACCGTCAACGCGGATTTAGATTTCATGCAAGTCAATGAAACGCAAACCCTTTACGACAATGATAGCGCCGCGGTGGTCTCCGTCGAAAAGCACAACGACTCGATGAACGGCACCCGGCCTGGGGCCTTTGGCGGGGCTGGCAGTCAGTCCAACACCCCTGGACAAACGGCTTCTGGACAGGGGGATGTGAAGACGCAAACCAACAAGAACAACGAGGTGACCAATTATAAGGTGCCTGAGACCATCCGGCGGACGACTAAGTCCTTGGGGGCGATTAAGCGCTTATCGGTGGCCATTGTCTTGGATGCCAAGCGGTTGAAGGTTAAGGATAAGGATCAAAAAGTGATCACTAAGGTCGAGGACTGGACGGCTGAGCAGATGAAGGAGTTTGAAAAGATCGCCTCCTCTGCGGTGGGGTTGGATAAGGTGCGCGGCGATACGCTGGAGATTAAGAGTTTAGAGTTTCAGCAGGTGGATTTTGAGGACGCCGAGCGAGTGGTGCTTGAGCGCGAGCAGAAGAGTTATCTGGAAAAAGTGATGCTCTATGCGGTGATTCTGGTCACCCTGGCCTTGTTCTTCCTGGTGGTGGTCAAGCCGTTCATTCGCTGGTTGACCGATAACACCTCGGAGTCGGTCGATACCTTCTTGCCGCAAACCATTGAGGAGCTTGAGCGGTTACAAAAGTCCAGTATCTTGCCCAACTTTGAGGAAAATATCCCGGTCATCCCTGATTCCCTCGATCCGGTGAAAGTGGAAGGCGAGATGATCAAAGAGAAGATCGTCTCACTGATTGACTCTAATCCGCACAAGGCCGCTTTTATCGTCAAAGATTGGTTACTCAGTGATTCCGCCAAGCGCTCAGCCTCCGATGCAAGGGAAGAGCCCGAGGGGAAAGCCGGACAAAAGCCCACCCAGCGGCAAGCACAAGCGTAAACTAAAGGGAGAGCAAGAGCGCAATGTCATTTGATGCCTATGAAAACATGAGCGGGCTGGAGCGATCAGCCCTGTTACTCAACGCCCTTGGCAATCAAGTGACGGCCAAGATCTTCAAAGAGATGAAGGACAACGACGTCAAACGGCTCGTGGCCTCGATGGGGATGGTCACCAAGGTGTCAATCAACCTCGTTAAGCAGGTGTTAGAGTATTATTACGCGGAGTTATCGGAAGAAGATAATTTAATCTTTGGCCACGCGCAAGGACGCGAGTTTGTTTTATCGACCTTAGGCGAGGAGCGGGCAAAAACCGTGCTCGGACAACTCTCGGTGGTCGAGGGGTCGCGCACGCTTGAGGCGCTGGAGTTGGTCGACTCACGCACGCTGGCCAATTTCTTGATGAACGAGCATCCGCAGACCATTGCTTTGATTTTAGCCCACTTAGAGCCTAACAAAAAGTGCGAAGTCCTGAGACGCCTACCGGAATCGATTCAAACTGAAGTGGTCTTGCGTATCGCTAATCTTGATTTTATTTCCCCTTATTTGATTGCCCAAGTGGACGAAGTCTTGAAGCAAGAGCTTGCCACCTTGGGTTCAATCGACACCCAGCACCTGGGCGGGGTGCAGCCGATTGCTGAGATGCTGAATTCCATGGACAAGACGATTGAGCAAAACATCATGGCGCGGGTGGAAGAGAAGGATCCGCAGTTGGCCGAAGAGATTAAGAAACTGATGTTCGTTTTTGAGGACATCGCGTTCATTGATGACCGCGGCATGCAAACGCTCCTGAAAGACGTGGCCAACGACAAGCTGGTGGTGGCGCTCAAGACCGCGCCTGATGCCATTCGTGAAAAGATCTTCCGCAACATCTCCAAGCGCGCAGCCGATCTACTGCGTGAGGATTTAGAGGCGCTAGGACCGATGCGCTTGGCTGATGTGGAAACCGCTCAGCAAGAAATCATCAATGTCGCCAAACGCTTAGAGGCGGAAGGCAAGATCATCATTAGTCGCGGAGGCGAAGCGGATGCCTTGGTGTAACCCCAAAAAAGTGAGTAAGTCCCGTGGCAGCCTTTAAACCCTTTACCGAAACTCAGGCCTCGCACGATCTCATTCAGCCGCAGCCTGCGCCAAAAACAGCGCAGGCCAGTCAAATCCCCGTGGCTGAGGCACCACCTGCCGCCCACCAAGTGAGTGAGTTTCAGTACCCGCGCTTGTCAAAAAGTCCCTCCTACGAGCGGGTGAAGGAGAAATTTGGCCCGCTTGCGATTACCGATCAAGAACGCGAGGTGCGGGCGCAGCGCGATCGCAGGTTTAGCTTAAACCCTCTGATCAAAGAGCCGCTGTCGGTGGAAGCGCAAGAGACCAAGATTTTAGAGCAAAAGGTTGAGGCCAAGATTCGTCTGATGGCACACAAAGTGGAAGCTCAGGCCTGGGAAAAGGGCTTTGCGGCGGGGCTGGAAAAGGGCCAAGCGGAAGCGCTGGCGCAAGAGCGCTCGGCCAGTCAAGACAGATTCGAGAAGCTCGATCAACTCTTGGCCGCCTTTGAAGCGGCCAAAGAGAAGATCTTTGAGGCCAACGAGCGTTTCTTGATGGACGTGATTTACCGCATCGGCAAAATGGTACTCCTGAAAGAGCTTGAAACGGATCGCGGCTACTTGCTGCGGCTGTCGCGTGAGCTGATCTCCAAGGTCGACTTGAAGGATCGCATGGTCCTGAAAGTCAGTCTGGCTGATTTTGCAAGCGCCGAGAGCCTCAAAGAGGATCTGGTCAGTGTCTTAGGTCAGTTAAAGAACCTAACCATTGAGCCTTCTAAGAGCATTGTCCAAGGCGGCGCCCATTTAGAAACCGAGTGGACCACTTTGGAAGCAGATTTAGACACGCAACTGCGCGGCATCAGCGATGCGCTGCTCAACCCCAGGGGGCGCTAACGGTATGATCGGTGAGGCCTGGATCCTGGATCACGCTCGCTATGATGAGCAACTCGCCTCAGCCATGCTCTATACCGGGGTAGGCAAGATCACCAAGGTGATTGGCTTACTCTTTGAGGCCTATTTGCCTGGCGCGTCAGTGGGCAGCTTGTGTCAGATTTTTCCTGGCGGCAAACGACAATCTGAAACCCAGTTTGATGCTGAAGTCATCGGCTTTCGTGATCGCAGGGTACTGTTGATGCCGTTTGAAGAGGCACAAGGGGTGAACAACGGCAGTTTGGTGCTCTTGAAGTGGAAGCGACCCACGGTGTGGGTCGGCCATGGGTTCTTAGGCCGGGTGCTGGATGGCTTGGGTCGGCCGCTGGATGCCTTGGGAGAGCTTGATTTAAGCGAAGAAGGCTCCCAAGAGCGCGACTTGTATCACAAGCCTGCTCATCCGCTGGAGCGCGAAGTGATCGGGGAGCCCTTGGACTTAGGTGTGCGGGCGATTAATGGCTTACTGACTTGTGGCAAGGGTCAGCGCATGGGAATTATGGCAGGCTCAGGAGTCGGTAAATCGGTCTTACTCGGGATGCTCGCGCAACACACCCAAGCGGACGTCAACGTCATTGCCTTAATTGGTGAGCGTGGACGCGAGGTGCGCGAATTCATTGAGCGCGACTTAGGGCCTGAGGGCTTAAAAAAATCGGTGCTGGTGGTCTCCACTTCCGATAAGTCCGCGTTAATGCGCATGCGGGGAGCCTTCTTGGCCACCAGCATTGCTGAGTTCTTTCGCGACCAAGGCAAAGACGTGCTGCTCTTGATGGATTCCGTGACCCGCTTTTGCATGGCGCAACGAGAAATCGGGCTGGCCATGGGCGAGCCGCCTGCCTCGAAGGGCTATACCCCCAGCGTCTTCGCGATGATCCCCAAACTGCTCGAGCGCGCCGGGATGGCGCCCACCCGAGGCAGCATTACCGGACTCTATACCGTACTCGTGGAAGGCGATGACATGGATGATCCGATTGCCGATAGCGTGCGCTCGGTCCTTGATGGTCACATCGTTTTAAATCGCAAAATTGCCGAAAAAAATCACTTCCCGGCAATCGACGTTTTACAAAGCACCAGTCGGGTGATGCGCAGTGTTGCCAGTCCTCAGCACCTGAAGTGGGCAGGTCAGTTGCGGGAGTGGTTAGCGGTTTACGCCCAAGCCGAGGATTTAATCCAGATTGGCGCTTACGTCAAAGGCAGTAACCCTAAGATTGATCAAAGCATCCTGGTGATGGACCGCTTGCTGGATTTTCTCAAACAAGATATGAACGAGAAGGCCACCTTAAGCGAGACCTTAAGTGCCATGGAAGCGATTTTTCAATTGTCAGAGCGCTACTTAGCGTTGCAAAACGGCACGGCTCAAAATAGCAAGGCTCATCAGCCCAGTTCAGGGCAGCCTGGCAAAAACGCGGTGGCCAGTATCCGCTTTTAAGTTGAAGCGCTTGACGGGACAGCCTTGGCGTGCGACATCCGGTTTCTCTCTCTGTCGTACTCTCTCTCTCTCTTACTTACCTTTTTTTATGGGCCGACTGATGTGAGGCTCGCTTTTAGGTTGAGAAAGCCGATCCACTAAAGTTCTCCTGAGCAGTGTGGCAACCTGTGTGAAATGGGGGCGCAGTTTGCCTTTATTGCCAGTTGAGTGTGGGGTAGCCTTGTGACTCAAAGACCTCTTTGTTTGAAAGGGAAACAGATGAGAGGGAAACTGACAGGAGGAAGTATGACGCGGTACTTAAAAAGTGAAAAGAGTTACGAGGGCGCTGTTGAGGGAGATGGGGAGCCGGTCAAAAGAGGCCTCAAGAAGGCTCGGGCTGCAAGTAAGGAGCCTAAAAAGTTCCCTACTCCTCTTCCGCCAGCGACTCCGTTGGTTGCTGCATTTAAAAAATTTGCCAAGGAAAGAAGAGTGTCCTATCAGATCCTGATGCGGTTGCTTCTTATGGAAGGCCTCCGGCAGTTAAAAACAGCTGAAGAGTCGTTTTTTTTTCAAGAACGAGGGAGTTTTTTTTTGGGCCTCTCAGCGCTGAGAGCAGCGGGAGAGAGCAGTAGACTTCCCCACTGACTTGTCTCTGGCAGTGCTTTAGCTTTGAACGCCTGGGGCGACCGGTTTTAAGTGGACGTGTTACCTCAGCGTGACGGACCTCTCCTCGGGTGACTACAGTGATCGGCGCTAGGGAGAGCGGACGGGAAAAATCAGCAGGAGAGGTCACGTAAGAGGGGAAAAGAGGGTGAAAGGAGAGGAAGCAGTGAGCGCCGCTGGAACCTGCGCGATGCGTCAGTGAGACGCATCAGCTCGCCTCGATCAAAGAAAAACCATTTTTTTCATCCGGTTTCGGTGGAAGCGCAAGACACTCAGACTTGAGAGCGCCATGTCGACAGTTGCGAGAAAAAGCCTCAATTGATCTCTCCAATGCATTCTCTAATGAATTCCCTAAGCCCGCACTTCCCAGGTTTGGAAGGAGATAGAGGGGCTTAGTTAGCCTAAGCCTTGGCTTCAGTGCGGCAGGCGGTCGGGTGGCCCGTCAAGACCGTTGCCGACTGGAAAGCCCGCCTCACCGCTTTTTTTAGAGCCTGGATCACCCCTGTCTGGATCTCGAGAGTAGTTGTGTGCGGTCTTTTGGCTCTCGAAGGGCGCGAGGCGGTATTGGTAGGGTACTTTTTGTAAACCGCCGCTGCTGACATCCCCCGCCCCCTTCTTTTGCTGACTGTTCCGACTCGGAGGCGAGGCTGTTAATTTTAGCACAATGGCTGTTGACTTTTTACGTCAATTTTCGTAGAAGTCCGTTTTAGATCAAATTTTTATGTCTTTTGAGCGTGGTTTATGTCTCTTGAGGTTTAGCGACACGCAAGGCGATTGAGCAATCGACGACTCAGGGGCTAGGGCAGTGCTTCAAATCGGTGGCACGATTTGATCTTTTCGACTTACTTTGTCGATAGATTCAATCATTTGCGTGATTGCTTGCAGATTGATCTACGCAAGCTTATTACAGGCTAAAAGAGCTAGTCGGTGAGAGAAAAAAGAAATTTGTGAAAAACGCTGTAAAATGCTCTGTTCTCCGCTTCAGGAGGTCACGGTGGTGAAAAATACGAGGAAAAATACGATGAAAATGACTTTGACCCCTGAACTAAAGCAGCGGCCCGCCTCTCTTTTTGCGCTGTGTCAACTCCTGATCCTGACGCAGTGCTTAACCCAGTTCTTGGTGAGCGCTGAAGTGCAAGCGGGAGGCGGGCATTCGAAACCAGGGTTA
>JAYTHP010000170.1:0-3415 GCA_043732485.1 Oligoflexia bacterium | reverse complement strand
CAAAAAATGCTTTGGATCGGGCGAAGCGGCACGGCGCAAGGGCTCATGCCACCTACAGCCCTCTGCGCGGAGCATACCAAAAAACGCGCCTACCCTGTCGCCTAGGGGGTGTCGTCCAACGGCTCCGCCGAGCAAGCGCTCCTGCGATGCGATGCCTTGCACAGTACCAGCATCACCCCCATCCACAACCTCCGCTTTCGTCGCATCAGCGACGGCACAGCGCACCGGTCCCTCGTCTTGCTCCTGCCTGTTGCCTTAACCACCCAACCACAAGCCCCCTTCACCCTCGCTCTCAAAATCCCCTTAAACCGATGCCACCTGCAATGTCCTCTTGCGTGAGTTCTGGTGGGGGACTAAAAGCAGCACCGGCCGTTTGGCCCGGTCCTATCCAGGGGTCGCCCTCCACAAGGGCTGCAACTGGCAACTCACCGCCGCTACCGCCGCCCCTTGACTCGAGGTGACACGCCCCCAAGTCCTTGCGGGTCTTGCTGAGCCAGCGCTCAGCCCGGATTAAGCTTCGCCGCAGGTAGACGTCGACCAAACTTTGCTCATCATGATCGGATCCTCCGTTTTGGATGTCCAAAGGATCACAATCATTCCAGAACCCCACCACCGTGGAAAGTTCCTCGCCTTGGCGGCCCTCACTCACAACCGAGTAAATCACGCACTGCGACTTGAGATCACCGTCGTAGCAGCGATAGGTGACTTGCACTTCCTCGCCACCGCCTGCAGCCCGGGCGCGTACCTTGAAAATGTTCTCAAGCGTCACTAACTCGCCTACCAAGGAAAATTGCGATTCCACCTCAAGCGACATCCACTCCTCTAAGCGGGTCAGCGAGGAGGCATAAAAACAGCGTTTCTTCTCAATGTGCAACTGCTGGTGTCGCCCGTCTTTCACAAACTGATACTGCGCCGTCCAGTCATCGCTGTGATCCGAGCTCACCCCCACGCCCAGCTGCGGATTGCAACGCTCAAATTTCCCCGCCATTTTCGTCTCAAGCGGATACAGAGGATGAAACAGTGCTTTGGCTCTTTCCATCTGACGCAAGGCCCGAAAACTAGGCCGCACCAGATCGCTAAACGAGAAGCACAGCTCGCTGTTTTCCGGCTGACAAGTCTCAAGCGGCACCACCCGGCCCTGCTGCTTGATCGCACACACCGCCTCGCGCAACCGCCCGCGCCTTGAACGGCTCGGGGCAGCACTCACTGGACCCGCCACTCTACCCAGACAACTCCTTGCCCACAACTCACCGCCAAGCCCTTGACACGCAAGCGGCAGGGAGCGCGAAGAAATTGCCCCGAGCGCCAAGCGCGGCCCCCCCCCTACCAGCCCTAAACAGCAGCTGGCAAAAATCAGCAACCAATCCGACCGGTTGCCGCTCCACCCGGCAAGCACGCCGTCGACGGGTAGGGTCAGACTGCCATCGCCCGCGGTGTTGGTGATGGCTGTTGTCCCAACCGCGGTCGTTGTCGGCAACTCGTTTTTCTTTTTTTTCTTCTGACTTAAAACTTTGAGATTAAAACCTTTAAAGATCATCATCCTTAAAATTTATCACACCTGAAAAAAAAAATTATTCAAAATAATCCATAAAAATTGACTTTTTTTGGCATGAGGCAAAACGATTCTCTTGCGGGCTGACTTAACCTCCTCCAGGCTCAAGCGCGCCTCTTGCCTCACGACTCTCAGGACTCGTAAGAGTGGCCACCGACACCCAGGCGACTTACCAACCCCTCCCTCCCAAAAAAACAAGCTCGCGAATATCCGATTGTTTTAATAAGGTATAGGTACTTGAAATCTTTCAATTTATCTCTCAAGGGAAACGTACCGCCACCGAAGAGAAAGTTGTAGGTCAAGCATGGAGCTCAGACCTTCAAAATCATCAAGGAGGAAAATAAGAGATGTTCTTTATAACCGGAGGATAAACCATGGGTTTGCGTATCGCCACTAACATTCAATCGCTATCAGCTCAAAGATTCTTTGGGATCAATAGCGACAAGCAGAAAACATCACTTGAGCGCCTCGCATCAGGCTCAAGAATTAACAAAAGTGCTGACGACGCCGCAGGGCTAGCCGTCAGTGAGAAAATTAAGTCCGAACTGCGCAGCTTGAAGCAAGCAACTCGCAACGCCAACGACGGTGTGAGCTTGATTCAGGTGGCAGAAGGCGGCATGAACGAAGTCAGTAACATTCTGATTCGTCTGCGGGAACTCTCGATCCAAAGTGCATCAGACACGGTCGGTGACGTCGAGCGAACCTTTATCGATAAAGAAGTTCAGCAGCTCAAGCAAGAAGTCGATCGTATTGCTGCTTCCACAGAATTCGATGGCACGCACTTGCTGAACGGCAGTGCTCCCACCCTGGAGTTCCAGGTCGGATCCCACAACAACCCCCTCATCGATCGTTTCATCTTTGACACCCAAAGCTTAGTCAGCTCGATTGCTATGCTGGGCTTAGAGGGCGTAGGAACTTCGACCAAAGTGGCCTCGCAACAAAACCTCGATGTGATCGATCGCGCCTTAGAACGCATCAACGGAAATCGTTCCAATCTCGGTGCCTTGCAAAATCGTATGCAATCCACCATCAATAACTTGACGACTTATCGCGAGAACTTGACTGAAGCCAACAGTCGTATCCGCGATACTGACATGGCTGAAGAATCCAGCGAGATGATCAAGAATAATATCTTGACGCAAGCCACGATCTCAGTCCTCGGCCAAGCCAACCAGTCCCCACAGATGGCGCTTAAGCTGCTCGGCTAACACTTTCACTTTGTGATGCGCGGCGGGGGAAGATTTGAAGCCCCCCCGCTGCCTTCCCAGCCTTGAGTAAGTGTCCGTCTCTAAGTCCGTCCATCAGTCTTGTCATTTAGTCTTTGTCTTTTCATTTTTGTCGGTTCGCCAGTGTCCGTTAGCAATGATACGCCGAAGAGTCAGCTTTAGGTCATTTGAGGACAAGTCGCCTGAGGCTGACTCTCTCGTATCGAAAAACCTTCCACCAGCCCCTCGAAAAAAGAGCCAGGACTCTCATATCCCCGGCGTAAGGCTCGCAACCCAGGAAGCCCATCGGGGCTTCGTCAGCTCACGAGCACTTCCAAGAAGACTTGAGCAAAACCGTCCGCCAGTCAGATCGCAGTAAACGTCGCCCACCTCCCGCCAAGATCGCTAAACCTCTTTCACTCACCACCCACCTGTCAAGCCACCCCACGCTCTCAGCCCTCCCCCTGGTTCCAGCTTAGCGTTTACTCTGACTGGATCAAAACCACGCCCCACCCCGCCTGCGGTGCCTTTCAGGATAGTTGTCGCATCAACTGAATTTATCTGAACTAGCTTACAGGGTGGAAATTTTCAAGAAGTTTAATTTGACGGATTTAATTAAGTCCCAGTTTCTGTGGTTTTTTGACCAGCGTAGAGGATG
>JAYTHP010000169.1:0-3432 GCA_043732485.1 Oligoflexia bacterium | reverse complement strand
GTCATGCCGTCTCCCGCTCAATCCCCCACAAGCGCCCCTGCTGAGCCTCGCTTCTTAATCACGGGAGCCGCAGGCTTCATCGGTTCGCAGTTTTTACGCTCGTGTCACTCGCAAAAAATTGCTGTCCTAGCGTGCGATCTCCAGGCCGTGATCGCGCGCCAAACCGACCGCTTGCAACACCCTTGGATTGCCTTTGAGGAGCTGGAGCATTTTTTTGTAAGCGTCCACCCGCCGCTTGCTGCGATCTTTCATTTTGGTGCCATCTCTGACACCCAAGAAAGCGACTGGTCAAAACTCCTCCACTTCAACGTCGAGGCCTCCCAGCGACTGTGGCAATTTGCGACCCAACAGCAAATCCCGTTTTTTTACGCCAGCAGCGCCGCAACCTACGGCGCAGGTGAGCAAGGCTATGACGACAACGAGGCGCATTTACCGCTCTTACAACCCCTCAATCTCTACGGTAAATCAAAACAAGTGTTTGATCTCTGGGCTTTAGAGCAGGAAAAGTGTCAAAACCACCCCCCCGCCTGGGCTGGCTTTAAATTCTTCAACGTCTATGGCCAAGGTGAAGGTCACAAAGGCGCCATGGCGAGTGTCGCTTACCACGCCTACCAACAAATTCGGCAAAACCAGACCTTAACCCTGTTTCGCAGCCATCGTCCCGAAGTGGCCGATGGCGATCAAAAACGCGACTTTATCTTTATTGACGACGTGGTAGCAGCCCTCCATTTCGCTTACCAAAAACCCATCAAAAGAGGCATTTTCAACTTAGGGACCGGCCAGGCCCGCTCATTTTTAGAGCTCGCTCAGGCAGTTTTTGCCGCACTTGGCCTGCCACCCCAGATTGAGTGGATCGACACCCCACCTCTGCTGCGACCCCGCTATCAGTACTTTACCCAAGCCGTGATGACGAAATTAAGCGCCCAGGGTTTTCATCCCCACTCCACCGCCTTAGAAGACGGCGTAAAAAAATACCTCGACTCCCTGCAAAATCAACCCACCCCCCCATGAAGCCTTCCAGGAGGCGCACGCATCGCTGGCCTCGAAGCCTGCTTCTCATCGCAGTCAGCCTGGTGCGGCTCCCGTTTGCCTGGTTTTCCATCGGTTGGGACCATCCCAACGAGTCCCATCGTCTACTTGAGCCATTGGCAACACTGAGGGGCTGGAGCGCCTGCGCGGTATGGGAATACCCGCAAGGCCTACTGTCTTGGTGGCCCGTGGTCTGGCACCACTGGCTTTTGCAAGGGCTAGGACTTTGGGGAGAGTTTTCCCCCATCCAGGAAATTCGCTTCTTGCACCTCGTCTACTCCCTGCTCTCGCTTACCCAAATCTGGGCCTGTTTTGAACTCGTCTTGCTACTGCCCCGCTCCAGCCCCGATCAGCGGCAGGCGTCAACCCAGCTCGCTGAGAGAACCACGCTAGCCACCCTTGCAGCCGGTCTGGTGGGGTTTTGGCCGGAGCTGGTGTATCAAAGCACAAGGCTGATGGATTACTCGCTAGAAGCCTCCGGGCTTGCAATCCTGATTTTACTCGCCCTCACGAGTCCGTCGCCCCAAACGACCTCCCCTCTCCCGCTCAAGCAGCCCCGCTGCAGCAGAAGCGCACTGACGGGTCCATGGACAAGCGTAATGATGGGCGTGGTTTTAGGGGTTCTATTTTTTATCCGCTACTTGAGTCTCCTGCACGGGATTGGCTTGAGTCTCCTGCTCCTCATCCATCGCTACCCACCCTGGCCCTTGCAGCAGAAGGCAAAACAAGTCACGAAAAACGTGACCAAGATCACGGCACTGGTGCTGATGCCCGCCTTGCTGTTTGCCACCAGCACCAGTGCCGTGATCTTAGGCTTAGGCATGATCGAGAAGCACTGGAGTGGCGATCCGCGTTTACTGGGCCCATTTCTCACTTACCTCGACTATAACTGGCTCCAAGACGGGGCAGCCCGTAACTTTGGTCGGGCACCTTGGTTGCGGTATTTCTCAGATACGGCAAAATTCTACGGCATTTTTGGCCTCCTCGGGCTCATCGGGCTACTAGGTCTCAAGCCACTTGCGAGGAGCTCTTCATGGAGAAAGCTCCATCCTCTCATCGCCCTGCTGTTTCTCATCCCTTTTGTGATCTACAGCTTGACCTCCCACAAAGAAGCCCGTTTTCTCTACGGCACGCTCTGGCTGCTTATTCCCTTGTTTTTTTCTGGCTTCCCGCCTGTTGGGGGGTTCTTTCAAAAGCAACGCGCCCCTCACCTCCAAGAAACCTCAGCAGAAAACACAGCACCCCTGCCTGGAAGCAAAACTCAGTTGCTGCTCACACCTCTTGACCCTTCAAGCAAAAGGCAGTCGCAGCGCGCTTGTGCCTTGTTGCGCGCTTCTTTTGCCCCACTCTCAGGCCTGCGGTGGCACACGTCGCTTGGCCTGACTTGTCTGGTGATTGGTTTTTTTATCAGCGCTGTACGGGTCTCACACCGGTTTGGGCAATTCCAGGCCCAAACCCAAGCCTTAGCGCGGATCGGCGTCCTGCTCAAGGCCGCCGATCCACTCGAGCAAACCCTAGTGGTTCTCGATCATGACCCCACCTGGGCGCCTGCCGGTTTCTTGCTCCGCACGCACGCACCGTTTTGCCACCACAACCTGAACCTTGAGGCCTTTCCCTGCCCATGCCGGGACACTTACACACAACATCCGCACTGGATGATCACGCGCAACCCACCACCTCTCCAAGAGCCAGCCTTCCCTCACGAAGCGGCACTCGCGCGCCCCGACCAGCGCTTTGAAGTCGGAAGCTGGAGCTTGCTACATTATCCAGGCGTCAAGCGCTAGGGAGTCATAACAAAAACTGTTAGTTAATAGTCTTTACGCGCAAACCGGAAGCAGATATAGACTTTATAACTTTTTCTGTTAATTGGTTCCATGATCTCGCACCCCACGAAATAATTTCTTCTATACTTTAGAAAATACGACCAGAAAGAAAGTTACTCTTAAGGTACCCCCATATTTGCTCGATAGGATTCAGTTCTGGAGAGTATGGCGGAAGATGATGGAGGATAAAATTTTCTGGAACAATCAGATTATCGGATTGATGCCACCCAGAGCCGCCTGTAATTACAACTGCTAATTTTTTACTCATTTCCTGGAAGAAATGATTCATCACTCCAGTGCCAAGACCGTCATAAAGGAGGGAAAACTTCTCACCGCTTACTGGATTAACGGCGCCGACGTAATATGCGCTCTTAAATCCATTTTGTCGAGCCCGAACAAGACGGAGCCCCCTCTCTGTCCAGATCTTAGAGACAATGCCCTTCTGCCCAAACCGGGCTTCATCCTGGTACCAGACCTCAAACTCCGCGCTGGGATTTTCTTTTTGTAGCTGATTTATGAATTTTTGGGGTTTTTTTTTCCATCCGTTTGCGGCTTCCTTATCCTTCTTCGGATGTATTGG
>JAYTHP010000168.1:0-3460 GCA_043732485.1 Oligoflexia bacterium | reverse complement strand
CGGTCTTGAGCAGGAAGAAGCGGCGGCGCTCGCCACTTCTGCGTTATCTCTGCCATCCGCGAGCCCGCCACCTGCCGCTCGCAGTAGGCTGGGTAAGGTGATGTCTCATGGGTCGTCGTCGGTGATCAAAAAGCGAGGACCCCGCCACGGGCTGAAAGCCTACTTGCGCGGCCGCGTTTTGCCGGATGTGGAGGTCTTGCAACGCAGGCTTTATAACCTGAACCAGGTCAATGCGGTTTTAACCGAAAATAGCGAGGTGCCTGAGTGCTTGAGCGACGATTGTGAGGCGCGGGATTTCCCGGCTTCCGTTCCCCCGCAGCCGGGGCTTGCGGTGATTCGCGACCTTTTTTTCGTGCTCTTTGTTGCCAAAATGCCTGAGGATTCACCGTGGCATTACCGTCAGAAGTTTCAGGGCAACGATGGCACGGTGGACCCGGAGTACCAAAATCCCCTCAGGCTTGCCACCGAGGCGGTGCGTTTGGGCGTGTTGCATCAACTCGGACATGTGTTGCGGGAGCAATCGCTGGAGCAGCCAGAAAATGCCCGCTTTTTTACCCGCCTCATGCAACTGGTGCATCAGCCGGACCAAGCCGCACGTGAAAAGCCTTCCGCAACCCTGGCAGCCCCGCTGCCGCCAACGGCCTCTTATTTTCTGGAAGGGCTGTTACCGCAAGCGGCTCTGCAAAGGGGAGTAGGTAAGGGGCTTGAGATCCTGCAAACCTTCTTGAACACCCGCGGGGAGCCGCACCGGGCGTTTTTGCAGATGTTGGATCAAAGACGTCGGGAAAAGCCTGAGAAGGGGGTGGGTGGGTTTGCCCAAACGCTGGAGCCGCACGTGGCCACTCTGGTTGAACTCTGGGAGGGGCTTGAGGGGCAAGGCGGAGCTGAGCACTCGCAGTTACTAGCGCGGGAATTAAAGCAGTTTTTAGCCCAGCGGTTAGAAAATTTTGATTTAGAGCAAGCACTTGTACTCTTTTTTCAAAACGGCCAGGCGGCGCATCAGCTGGTGCTAGAATTGCAGCGGCTTGAGGCCTCAGACTCGGGCGCTGAGCTGTTGGAAATGATCTGGCGCAGTCTGGCTGCAGGGTAAAGTAAAAAAAGAAGAGTCAACGCCCTCCCGCTTTTCCCGCTTCTCCCACTCCCCCCCCACCGCCCCCCTCTTTTTTTTTGGTTTGTCTTGAGCGCACGGGTCGAGCAAAAGAGGGGGGGGTGGGGGGAGTGAGGAAAAAATTTTTTTATCAAAAAAATTTTCATCTCAAGAAAATTATGGGATACTTTTTCCCATGACGACTTTAGACGTAGAGAGTTTGACGAACGAAATTAAAACCAAAAGCGAATTCATTGATGCCTTGCTCTTGGAAGCTTCGCAAGTGGTGGTGGGGCAAAAGGTTTTGCTCGAGCGTCTTTTAATGGCGCTTTTGTGTGAAGGGCACGTTTTGCTGGAAGGTCTACCGGGGTTGGCTAAGACCCTGACGATTAAGACCTTGGCAGAAATGATTCACGCTGACTTCCAAAGAATTCAGTTTACCCCCGATTTGCTGCCTGCAGATCTGGTGGGAACGATGATTTTTAATCAAAAGAGTGGTGATTTTACCCCAAAAAAAGGCCCCATTTTTACCAACCTGGTGCTCGCCGATGAGATTAATCGCGCACCGGCCAAGGTGCAAAGCGCTCTGCTGGAAGCGATGGGGGAACATCAGGTGACCATTGGGGAGACGACCTACCCGATGGAAGCGGTTTTCACGGTATTGGCCACGCAAAATCCGATTGAGCAAGAAGGCACTTATTCTTTGCCGGAAGCGCAGTTGGATCGCTTTTTGTTCAAAATTCGGGTGGGCTACCCGACCTTACAAGAGGAAAAAAGTATCCTCAACCGCATGGCAGGCACGGTGGTGCCAAAGGCCAGGAAAATCTGCAAACTTTCGCAAATTTTGGAAGCCAGGGAGCTGTGCTCCCAGATCTACATGGATGAGAAGCTTAAGGATTATATTCTTAAAATTGTCTTTGCCACCCGTTTTCCTGAGAAACAGGGCTTGCTTGCGCTCAAAGCGCAGATCCAGGTGGGGGCTTCGCCGCGCGCCACTTTGGCGCTGGCGAAAGCCAGTCGGGCCCATGCCTTTATTAACCACCGCGGCTATGTCACGCCGGATGATGTCAAAGCGGTTGTTTATGATGTGCTGCGTCATCGCTTGATTGTCTCCTTTGAGGCGGAAGCTGAGGGGTTAGAAAGTGAAACGCTCATCAAGAAGATTCTTGAGCAGGTTGAAGTACCTTAAAGAATGTTGCCGCAGGAGCTTTTAAAGAAGGTTCGTCAGATTGAATTGACCACTCAAAAGCGGGTAGGTGATCTGCTATCTGGTCAATACAAGAGTCATTTTAAAGGACAAGGGGTGCAATTCTCAGAGCACCGCCTTTATATGCCGGGCGACGATGTCAGGCACATCGATTGGAAGGTCAGCGCGCGAGCGCGTGAGCCTGTGATTAAGAAGTTTGAAGAAGAGCGCGAGCGCAGTGTTTTTCTGGTAATTGACGTCTCAGCGTCCCAGTCGTTTGGTTCCACCCAGAAGTTGAAAGCGGAAGTGACTGCGGAGTTGGCGGGGTTTTTAGCGTGCGTGGCCTCACGCTCAGGCGATCAGGTGGGCGCTTTGCTCTTTGGCGCTGAGGTGGAAA
This sequence comes from Oligoflexia bacterium, assembly GCA_043732485.1. Taxonomy (GTDB): domain Bacteria; phylum Bdellovibrionota; class UBA1018; order UBA1018; family UBA1018; genus JAYTHP01. The sequence continues at coordinate 790 of JAYTHP010000168.1, read as the reverse complement.
AAATGATCCCGCTGAAGCGGGGTCAGCAGCACGTGCTGCGCATCATTCGTGACGTGCTGGAGGCCTCCTCGCAAAGTCCAGGCTCCAATTTGGCAGGAGCGCTTGAGAAGATGCAGCGGATGATGAAACACCGTGGAATTTTATTCATTTTAAGCGATTTTTTGATTCCTGAGTCGACTCAAAAGTCTCCGCACTCCTCGCTCCAGGGCGGCGCCTCTCCCAGCTATCAAAGTCACTTAAAAAGGTTAGCCCATTACCACGACGTGGTGGCGCTACAGATTGTTGATCAGCAAGAAAAACAGGTGCCCGATCTGGGGCAGCTGTTGTGGGTGAATCCTGAAACCGGCGAAGAGCAGTGGATTAATTCCTCGCGCCGCGGCTTTCAAGAGGAGCTGTCGGGTTTTTGGGAGCAAACGCATGGGGATTTACGTAAGCTTGCTCAACTACATCCTTTTGATTTGCTTGAGCTTTCCTTGCAAGAAGACTACATCGCGCGTTTGATGCAGTATTTTCGGGCGCGGGGGCGCAAACCTGGTCGCAGGGTGGTGGCAAGCAGCAAGAGCGACGGGTCACCATGAGCAGGCAAGCGAGTGGCAGGCAGCGGCAAGCGGTGTTGCAGGTAGTGGTCATAGTGGTGTTGATGGTTGTGGTGAGTGTCACGGCCTCCCTGTCCCCGGTAGCCTGTTGGGGTGTGACGTTTGATTGGGCGGTGATTGAGCAGCCTGGGCAAGCGGCTTTGTCGCAAAAAAAAGTCGGCGATCCGATTGAGGTGCGCTTAGCAGCGCCCAAT
>JAYTHP010000167.1:0-3502 GCA_043732485.1 Oligoflexia bacterium | reverse complement strand
CACAAAATGCTGAGCGTGATCAAGAGCCAGGCTTCCAGCAAGCAGCCTCTGTAACGAAATTTTTCAATTAAAAGCACCAGACGAGGCACTTGAGGCTTGCGGGGACAACACGTCGCTTAGCCCTGAGCCTCCGCACTGGTAAGGCTCGCAGTCAAATCACCACTCTCCCTGCTCTCAAGCAATTCGCAGCCCGACACTCCCCTCGCCCCCGAGGCTATCTGGCAATCAAGCAGCCTAAAGTCCTGGTGATGGAGCGATCAGGCTTTTGCCCACGCACCACCGCGTCTAACGCTTCTTTTAAGAAGTGCACCGTGGCATGGTCTTGAATTTGACTATTATCCACCCCGCCTTGGTACAAGACTTCGCTGCCGTCTGAAGGCGCAAGCACAAAAACGTGCGGAGTCTTTAAAGCCCCCCAGGTGTCTGCAGCCTCGTTGTCTACGTCTTGAAACACCGGAAAGCGAATTTTTGATAATTTAAAATGAGCCGCCGCGGCCTCGCGCGTCAGCTTCAGCTGCGTGTGAAAGCCCACAAACTGCACCCCTTGTGGGCCGTAAGTGGCAGCCAGCTGCGCAAGCGCAGGCTCATGACTTTGTGAACAAGGACAAGTCGCCGACAAGAACACCACCACCGTGGCGAGCAAAGGGGGTCTGGATACTGAAGGTGATACTGAAGGCAATGCGGACGGTGATCGTGCGGGTAAGGTCGTCTGATGAGACGAACTGCTCTTATCTGTCGGCTTATCCGCTGGCGTCTCACCCTTCCAGCTAACGCGTAACCACTCGCCTGATACCAGATCTCGACCCTGTACCGCTCCTGCAGTCAGCGTCGTACGCTCGAACGCAAGAGAAGGCAAGGAGGTGGGAAAAAAAGACGGGACCTGACTCACGCTTGCAGCCGGCAAGTCTGAAGACAGACGCACTGCGTTACCTGCGGCACCTGCGTCTGCAGCAACGCACCCTGCCAGCAGCATCACATAGCCAAGGCCCCTACTAAAAAAAAAGAAGACAAATTTAAGCACTAAGACTTAGCAGCACCGGCTTTGAGCTGCCAGGAACCACACCAGCCTTGAGCGGCAACGAGGCCGCCTGCAATCATCGTGCACTTGCCCCAGCTGTTGTTCTCTTTGGCATAAAGCGCGCAGGTGTGACAAAACTGCCCAGCTCGGTATTGTGGATACTTCTTGGCGTCAATCGTCTTCACGTCTATATGGTAGCCTAACGCCGAACCCACGGCGTCATCTAAACCGACTGCGGTTGCTCCCGCAGGCAGGGGTTCAGGGGCAGCGACTTTTGCGCTCTCAGCCTTACCTTTTTTACCTTTTTCGGCGGCCTGGGCAGACAAGACTTGCATCAAGGGCCACTTGTAGAAAACCCCTACCGCTGAGGCAGCACCTACAAGGCCTGAGAGTTTCTTTAAAAAATTACGTCGATAAGGTTGTTGTAACATAGCCGGAGATCTCCTGATGTTTGAGGGTAGTGTAGTGCTTGCGCGCTAGCGAACGCGCTTGCACTAATTTTGGGAAGCAGTGATATTGAAAAGGGTCACGAACCGATAGGTCAAATAGAAACCAGTTGCAACACTGGGTACAGCAACGGCTGCAGCGAAAAGAGCAGTCAAACCTCGCTTAAAAAAATCTTGCATGGCTTTTAATCCTTCCAAAGGTTGAAGTGCCTGGGACAAGGAAGACAGATACACAGAGTAGTTGATTCTTCTCTAGAATAGATCATTTTTCCACTTTTGAACAGCACGGAAACTACTTTTTCCTACTTTTAAGCCGACAGCAGCCTCCCTCATGACTCGCAAAAGGGAAGAGAAAGAGACAGAGAAAGAAAGAAAAAAGAGAAGAGGCAGAGACAAAGAGCGGAGCGAGCCTCACTCACTCAGTCTTTGCGCTTCAAAGTTCCCCGCAGCGAAGCTAAGGCTCCGAAAGGATTATTAAAAGCTTCTTTCGGTCCCCGGGGCGCAAGACTAGCCCGCTCCGCTGGCCTCGGGCTTGGACGAGAGGAAGAAGCACCCGGAGCAGAAGAACCAGAAGACGCGCCAGGCGAAGACCCGATCACTCCCGGCCCCACCACACCTCCCCCGCTCTTCCCGTGGCGTCCTGCAGGCTGTCGCTTATCCTGGCTCCCGCCACTCTTAAGCGGTGCGATGACCTTCCTAGCGACGTTACTCCCACTCCCACCACCACTGCTACTGGCACTCAACTTTTGTTCCAAGCCGCTAGCCATCTGACTGGTTGCAGCCTTGGCCTGCTTCTTGAGCGAGAGGGAAATTTGACCCTTCTCGAAATTGACTTCCAGCACCCGTGCCTGCACCCGGTCACCAGGGCTCACCACGTCGCGAGGATCCTTCACATACTGATCGCTCAGCTGAGAAATGTGCACCAAGCCATCTTGATGCACCCCAATATCGACAAAAGCACCAAAATTGGTGACATTCGTGACAATCCCTGGGCACAGCAACCCAGGCTTCAAGTCCTTCACCTCATGAATGTCTTCACGAAATTGAAAGTAAACGAATTCCTCACGCGGATCGCGCCCAGGCTTCTCTAATTCCTTCACAATGTCATCAAAGGTAAAAGGACCTATCGACTCGCGAAACGCCGGGTTCTTCTTCAGCAGCTGCACCCCGCTTGGCCCCGTCAAATCCTTGACTTGCTTGCCTTGTGACAAAGCAAATTGCTCCAGTTTTTCGTAATTCTCCGGATGCACGCCGGTGTTATCCAGCGGATGGGCACTTTGCGGGATCCGCAAAAACCCTGCCGCCTGCTCAAAGGCCTTCTTCGTGAAGCGACTAAAACTCTCCAACTGCGCTCGCGACTGAAACAAGCCCTTTTGCTCTCGGTACTCGACCAGCGCTTTGGCTAACGCCGGACCCACCCCTGCGACGTAAGCCAGCAGATGATAGGACGCCGTATTGAGATTGACGCCCACTTGATTGACGCACGACTCCACCACCTGCCCTAAACTGCGCTTTAACCCGTGCGGCGAGACATCATGCTGGTACTGCCCCACCCCAATGCTTTTGGGATCAATCTTCACCAACTCCGCAAGCGGATCTTGCAAACGCCTGGCAATCGAGATCGCTCCGCGGACGGTTAAATCCAGCGCCGCAAACTCCTCACGCGCAGCCTCGCTCGCGCTATACACGCTGGCACCCGCCTCGCTCACCATCACCACCGGCACCTTGCTGCCTGCCGCTTGTAAAACTTTCCTGATAAAGGTCTCAGTTTCCCGGCCGCCCGTGCCATTACCCACAGCAATCGCCGAGAGTTGCGCGTTCTTCAGTACTTCCACCAACAAGTGGGCAGCCTTCATCTGGTCGCTTTCGCTATTCAAATACATCACCGTGCTGGTGATGTATTTCCCCGCCTCATCCACCACCGCAAGCTTGCAACCGGTCCTTAATCCAGGATCGACGCCTAAAACCCCCTTGGCGCCAAAGGGGGAGGCCAGCAGCAACTTACGGACGTTCTCAGCAAAAACCTGAATGGCTGCGG
>JAYTHP010000166.1:0-11310 GCA_043732485.1 Oligoflexia bacterium | reverse complement strand
CAATTCACGAAACTTCTGAAAGCCGTTCATTTCAAGTAAAGCCTTGTTGAGGCTGGAGAATTTGGACTTAAACTCCTGAAACAGCTTAAGGCGCGTATCCTCCATCCCTTTGCGCTTTTCTAGCGCTTTTAAGGGCTGAGACTCCGCTTCCATAATTTGCTGGATGGCGCCTTTAAACTGACCGCCTCCAGTGCCGTTCACCCCTAATCCCAAAACCCACACCCCTTCTTCCCACCATTCCCTAGATTCATTGCTTTACCTTACGCACACACACACACACACACACACTCTCTCTCTCGTGACTGCCTGGAATAAAAAAACAAAAAATCCTTCAGTGATGAAGTTCCATGAACCTTAGACGCAACTTGCTCAATCCAACACGGGTACCTTACTAGTATTTCATAAATATTAATTAAATAAATAGGCATCTTTTACCTAGAAGTATCAAAGAGGACCTATCCCCCCCTGAAACCACCTGAGCCCTGGTTAAGATCCGCTCTTGAAGACCCTGCGCTTCGGCTTTTTTTTGGTAAAATCCTCGCTCCTGGAAACGCTGTTCTCCATGGGACTTTGCGCTAAAAGGTGCACCCACCTCAACTGCTTTTTGTTAAGGCAACTGGCCACCGACGACGACGACGATCAGAGCTTGCGGCAGAGCGAGAAGTCAGCCCCATCTTGTAGCCTGTTGCCCTACCGGCGGTACCAAGGAGCCGTCAAACTACCTTCGATCCTCGCTTCAACTACGGTTTCATAGACCTCTGCGCCAACTCATCATCACTGGGGCTCTGCCTGAGACCCGCTCCTGACGGCAGCTCTCGTGGAGAAAACTGCAGACTCCCTCCCCCGGGTTCGTGACGCTCACTGCTCCGCGAGTGCCCTGGGCTTAGACGCTCGATCAGACTCCGGCCAGGGATTTGTCCCACTGCCTCCGACTTACGCACCGATTCCTACGAGGTCTGCTGCCCCTTTCCCCTTTCTAACGACGAACGCCCTGGTAACTCTCAATTGCGGAGCTTACCGCGCACCAAAACCGCCTCACTTGCCACCTGTGTCTTAGAATGATGGTTACCCGCCATCCAAAAAGGCTTCTTACCAAACCACCTTACCGAGCCCCAGCTGGATTGCCCTTCCACCCAACTGGGCGTGTATCAGGAGTTGCCAATAAAGGAACCATGATCCTCTCTTTTAAAGAACGGCCTGGCGCTATCAAAATTAATTTTGACGAAAAACAGAAAATTATGCACTCTATAGACATGGCCCCTAAAGCCCTAAAAAGCGAATCGCTTGACTTGGAAGTTAATATTTTCTGGAAAGAAACCGAGAGTTCTCATTGTCATATTTTTTCGCCTGGCTCAACGGCTAGCTCTAGTCTCACTCTTTTTGAGCACTGAGTCAGTAAAAAATTATAAAAAAAAATTTAAAAAATATTCAAAAATTATTATTATTTTATAGAAAATTTTTAATAGATAAATATAATAAAAATCAAGAAGAATCAGAAAATTAAATAAAAAAAAGTAGATATAATTACCGATGGTGCGCTTGATCCAAGAAATGTAAAAGTTAGAATTACTACGTGGATTGGCGGTGATACCCTAGAGGCAGTAAGAAGAAAATCAAAAGAAAGAGACTATTCTCCAGTTGGTTCAACAAGAGCTTAAACGGGTCTTCTGATCTTTTTTTCTTCATCACCTGTCGTTGCTTAATGGTTTACATTCCTTCTTGCCGATAAACGACAAGAGCTGGTGCGGAAATTGGTCCATTGCGGACAGCGTTTCGGGCCTAGCGAAAAGTAGCCGCAATCAGAGAGAAGTGCGCGCTTACCGGTCTATTTACACTGAAAGTAAAAGCGAGGATTTAATATTAGTTGAAGCCACTGAGGTTAATAAGCATCAATACAAAAAAACGGCTCTAAGGAGCTACAAAAAAGACTTGGAACTCTCACCTTAAAGGAGTTCATTCGCACTTGGAGAACAACCGAGGAGATGACCCTGAAGGACTTTGGTAGCCAAACTGGGATGTCACTTGCTAACTCTCTATGAGATTGAAAAAAGCTGCAAGCGAGTCAGTCCAGAAAAAGCCTACGCCATTGGGTTAGCCAGCAGAGTGCCTCCGGCATTGCTGGTGAAGCTGGCGTTAAATGAGCAGCTTTCCGCAGCAAGACTTCCTTATGCTGTCAACTTACAGCCAGCGGCCTAGACCCTATCGAATCAAAAGCATACCTGTTGCGGAAATAAGGTAATACTAAACGCAGTAATTTGTAAGTCTTGTTCGCAAGCCAGAAGAACCTATAAACCGCTTAGTTTTACTCGCTCATTAATTTATTTTTTTTCCGCAAAGTTGCATGAAATAAAAAAATCGACTTTATTTTTTCAAGAAGGCGAACCTCACAGAGGAACAAGCAGACCTCAAGAGATCAAGCCGACGCTAAGCTCAAGGAGTCAATCCAAGCCTGGTGGCCATCTCGCTCGGCGCAGACAGCATTTCGGACCTAGCTGAAAGTGCCCGCAATCAGAGCGAAATGCTATCCACAATGGACTGATTTTCGCATCAAGCCGATTTTTTTTGATTGAGATTATGGCAATCTTTTCACGTTAGCACTAAAGCATAAGGTGACGCTGCGGGAGGTTGAGGAAGTTTTTAGAAGTGAATTGCTCCTCTCATGAGATCTACAGATAGAGCCTAATTTTGCAAATGAGGACAGGTTTGGAAAATTAGGGCCAACCCTCTTAGGAAGAATCTTGATGATGGTTTGTACTTTACGCAAGGGAAAAGTGCGATTGATCAGCGCGAGAACTGCCAGTAGAAAGGGGGGAAACCTCTATGAGCAGTATGTCAGCTAAGTGCTCAAAAAAATATAATAAATCGTCAGTTTTGGGGAAGATAAGATCCGTGAGGCGGCAAAGAGGCTAAAAAAGTACCGTAAGCTACCAACAAGTGTGGTGCTGGAGGAAAGCACTATCGCTCAGTTAACAATGATCGCTTCAGACCAAGGAATCCCCTATCAGCGCCTGATGCAGATGTTCGACCTTGAAGGCATCAAAAAACTATTCCCCGAGATCAAGGCCCGAGCTGAGGCGCTAAAAATCAGAAAAGTGCGCTCGGGAGCGAGGTGCTAGCGCGGTGGACACACCGCTGCCACTTTGAGTGGCTAGCGCTTGCGACTTTTTCGACTTTTTAACCGGTGACTGCGGCGCTCTCGTGGGGTCTGCGGGGGTGGTTGGTGGCGACGGTGGTGATCGTCGGCGGGCTGAGGAAGCAGCACGCTTCGGGGTTGACTTGCTAGACGATTTTGCGCGTTGCGCCAGTTCCACCAGCTCGCCTGCACTAGCTAGACTTGCGGCAGTCAGCGCCGGGCCTCCCAGCATGCGAGCCAGCTCCTGCAAGCGCTTTTCCGGCGCGAGCTCGAGGATCTCGGTCCGGGTGCGTTGGCCTGCCACTTTTTTCGCGACCCGCAAGTGGTGATCGGCAAACGCTGCCACCTGCGGCAAGTGGGTGATGCATAAGACCTGGTGGTTGCTTGAGACCAGTTTCAGTTTTTTCCCCACCTCAAAGGCCGTCGAGCCGCCCATGCCAGCATCGATCTCGTCAAACAGATAAACGCCAATACCGGTGGGATGAGTCACCACCCGCCGAAAAGCCAGCATCAGGCGCGATAATTCCCCGCCTGAGATGATCTTGGCAAGCGAGCGGGCCGGTTCGCCCGGGTTGGTTTGAATCAGCAACTGCACCTGATCGCGACTCGCATTCGTCCACTCCCGGAGTGAGGAGGCATGGGTGAGCTCGACTAGGACTTGCGCGCCTTCCATGTTCAGATCTTGCAACTCCTGGGTCACAGCCTGACCTAAGGCGACTTGTGCTTGTTGCCGTCGTTGCGATAAGCGTTCGGCGGCCGCTTCTAGTTCAACGCGGCCCTCCTCACTGCGCTTTTGACACTGCTCAAGCCGCGCACCGACGTTCTCGAGCGACTCAAAATCTTGCTCCAGTTGCTGCAAAAATGTCAGCACATCGGCTAATTGAGGCCCATATTTCTTTTGTAAATCACCCATCAGCGTCAAACGATCTTGGATCATCTGCAGTCGCTCCGGATGCACCTCCACTGCGTGGGCATACCGACTCAAGGCCAAGCAAGCGTCTTCCGTTTCCACTAAGCCGCGCTCCAGACTCTCAAAAATCACCGTGACGTGGACGTCAAGCTGCTTGAGCTGACGCACTTTTTGCAAAGCCGCTTGCAAGGCCTGCAGCACCCCACCGCCTTCGTCCCCTTCCAGCAGCTTCAAGGCGCTGTCTGCGCACACCCCGCGCACTTCCGCCGAGTGCAATAAGCGCTTTTCAGCGGTCAACTGCTCTTCTTCCCCGAGACTCAGTTGCGCCTCGCGAATCTCGCGGATCTGAAAACTTAAGAAATCGGCGCGCTGCAGTTGTTCGGATTGCAGCTTTTTTAAAGCCTCTTTTTCCCGCTCCAAAGCCTTCCATTGCCCGTATTGCGCAATCACGCTGGCTGCAAGCTCGCTGGACTCGCCGTAACGATCAAGTAACTCTAGCTGCACCCAAGGCTTTAACAGCGATTGGTGCTCGTGCTGCGAGCATAAATCGACTAACCCTTCTGCCAGCTGTTGCAGCAACGAGAGGGTGGCAAGCTCGCCGTTGATCCAAATGCGATGCTTGCCCGAGCGATGAACCAAGCGCTTAATCAGCAGCTCACTGGCCGTCGGCTTAAACCCTAGCCTCGCAAGCCTGGCATGCATGAAAGGCAAGTCCGTTAAATCAAACAACCCCTCCACTTGCGCTTCCTCACAGCCCGCGCGAATCAAATCATGGCTCGCGCGACCCCCTAAAATTAAGGCAATGGCTTCCAGTAAAATCGACTTCCCGGCGCCCGTTTCCCCGGAGATGATATTAAGCCCAGGCTTGAAACTGACCTCAGCCATCGCGATTAAGGCAATATTGCGGATCTTTAAGACTTCCAGCATCTAGGGCTCATCTCTTGCGCCAAATTTCAATTTTTCCCGCAGCAAACTGAAGTAATCGCGCTTCGGCGAGGCCACCAACCACAAGGAGTGATGCTTAACTTTTTGCACCACCACGCGGTCTTCCTCTTTTAAATCCACCGCATCCTGACCATCCAGCGTTAAAATCACTTGCCCGGGCCTGTGATTCAAACAGAGGGTGATTTTCGAGTGATCCGGGATCACCAGCGGCCGGAGCGTTAAGGAATGCGAACAAATCGGCACCAGCAGCAAGGCCGCCACCTGTGGCAGCACAATCGGGCCGCCTGCGGCTAAGGCATAAGCCGTCGAACCGGTGGTGGTGCTGACAATCACCCCATCCCCTTGGATACGGTGCACCCATTGGTCGTCAATCCAGACTTGCACGCCAATGATGCGGGCAATAGCACCCTTGGAAATCACCACGTCGTTTACCACCGGACCTCGAAAGATGATCTTCTTTTTGCGCTCCACCGTGACATGCAGCAAAAAGCGCTCACTGAGCAGCGGCGGCTGACCTGCCAGCATACTGGCAAGCGTCGCAATCGCTTCTTCCCGCTTAATTTCCGTTAAAAAGCCTAGCTTCCCCATGTTAATCCCCATCACGGGAACCTTTTTAAGCTTCATCAGCCGGGCAATACTTAAAAACGTGCCATCGCCGCCTAAGACTAAAATGAGATCACAAAAATCCACCAAATCAGCCTTCGGCACGATGCGGATGAAGGGTTCACGCGTCGCTCTCCCCCGTGGTGTCCCGGGCTTCGGAGACGCTCCGCCACCCAGTAATCTTAAAAGATCGCGGGCCAGTAACTCACTTTCGCTGGCAAACAACATCTTTACCTGATGTTGCTTAAAAAACTGCGCAAGCTCCATCGCAAAGGTGGCCGCCTCAGGATTATGATGCTTGAGCACTAAGCCCACATTTTTTAAGGAAAAAGTCTCTTTTTTCTTCATCCCAACCGCCCCTCCTTAGTCCGCTAATTTCTCGCGCTGAATTTTTCCTTCGCCTGGCGCCCAAGACAAAAAGGAGCCATGCAGGCGAGGAAAACCAACGTTAATGTACTGTCCGACCCGCTCGCCGATCAAGAAAAACATCTCATCTAAGTCATGACAATGACCTGCCACCACAAAATCAAACCCCTGCGCTAAGCGCTCAGCTGCAAAACTGCGATATAATTTACGCAACCCAGCGGTGCGCTCGAGACTGCGGGCAGGCGACGAATGGCTGCGACTCAGCCTGCTCCAGCTCTTGCCACAGGCGTCAAGCCAGGCGCCTGGCAGACAGCGCACCAACAGGCGTGCCATCCAGGATCTGAGCAACCACCGTAAGAAGAGATAGCCATAGTCTTGACGATTGACCTCATCGCCGTGGGTGAAATAGAATTTTTTCTCGGCAATTTCTAAGCTAAAATCAGCCGTATGGCTGTGGAAAAACGACCACTGTACAAACACCGCCTCTAGCAGGAAGTCATGATTACCTTCAAGATAATGAAACTCAATGCCACTGTTGCGCCCCAGGCTTGCAATCAACTGAAAAAATTCGTGGTATTCTTGCAAAAAAATTGGCTTATTGCCGACAAAAAGGTCAAAGATATCGCCTAAAAAGACCACCGTATCGCCTGGATGAGTTTGCGTCCGCAAAAACGCCAGGAAGCGCCGATAGATCGGATCCTGGGCGCCTGCAATGTGGAGATCGGAGATCATTAAAAGACTCACCCTTTGGATTTAGCGAGTCTAAAGCTTTTGATCAAGAATTTTCCCGCAAGGCTTCACTTCCTTGGGTGCTTTCTCTTGTAAATGGACGAATTCGGCAGGCGAGAGCTGGCGAATGAGGGTGCCTGAGCGGTCTTGCAACAACACGCGTAGCCCCGGACCCTCGCCGCTTAACACCGCAACCAGCCCGTGGGCCTGAGCTAAGGCATCTTCCTCAAACTGCTGGCAAGCCCCGGCAAGCCTGGCACCCGCGAGGGGCGACGGCAAGGCCGAAGGCGACTCGTCCTCGGCCTCATCACTCGACTTTAGCCAGACCTCAGCAGGTCGCCCGGCAGTGCCTGGCTGCTGCTGCTGTTTCTGCTGCCCTTGTTCTTCTTGCTCCAGTACGCTTTGAAAACTTGATTCTGCTGCTGCTGCTGGGTCTTGATTCTTTTGCCGCTGCTGGTCTTGGCCCTGCTGCTGAGCGCCGTCTTTGCGCTTGCGCTTACCTAATTGCGAGTAATCCATGCTTTGAAAGGAGCTCAGAATTTTCATACCTAGTGTTTCATCGGCCAGGAGGGGCTTGGGGGTGAGAAAAATAATACCTGATCAAATAAGTCAAAAAAAGATCTCAAGATCTTTAATACTGGACCGATTTAGTATGTGAACAAATACTTGACTGGAAGAATAGGTCTTTCAGCCTGGTTTGTTTGCAGGGGTACAGCAAATTCCTGCACAATTCGAAGATCGTTCCTTAGGTAAGAGAGCTCTAGCCTCACAGATTTGCGGCTATAGCACGTGATCCTGGAGTTTCTGGCGGTCCTTGCGCTCCCGTTTTTGCAAAAAAACGGGGTTTGAGGCGCGCGCTAGCCGTATCGCGTGCGGGGCTGCAAAACACACTCTCACGTCCTGGTCTTGGTGGCATGGCGTGAAGTTGCGTGGGTCTTGCGGCTACTAGGGGCACGATTTTCATCGTTACAGGAGACAATTACGATGGGTTTACGTATAGCCACGAACATTCAGTCACTTTCCGCACAGCGTAACTTAGGCATCAACATTGCCAATCAATCCAACAGCTTACAAAAGCTATCTTCGGGATCACGCATTACCAAATCGGCTGATGATGCCGGCGGTTTGGCGATTTCTGAGAAAATGAAGAGCCAAATTCGCTCCTTAAACCAGGACGTGAGAAACGCCAACGACGGTATCTCGCTCATTCAAACTGCTGAAGGCGGGATGAGTGAAGTCGGCAACATCTTGACGCGCTTTCGCGAATTATCGATTCAAGCGGCCTCCGATACGGTCGGTGAAGTGGAAAGAGGTTTTATCGATAAAGAAGTGCAGCAGATGAAAGAAGAAATCTCGCGCATCACCGCTTCGACCGAATTTAACGGTCGCAAGTTGTTAAGCGGAGAAGGCGATGTTTTGTCCATTCAAGTGGGGACCAAAAACAACCCCAATGAAGACCGCTTCAGCTTTGACGTGAAAAAAGTCGATGTCAGCTTAGAGAAGCTGGGATTGCACGACATTGCTGTGCAGACCCGCGAACAAGCCCGCGATAACCTCGAGAAGATTGACTCAGGATTCCGCATGCTCAGTGATAATCGCTCCGAGCTAGGAGCCTTGCAAAACAGGTTGCAATCGGCGATTAACAACCTGAACATCTATACCGAGAACTTAAGCACTGCTAACAGCCGCATTCGCGATACCGACGTTGCTGCAGAGTCGGCTGAACTCGCTAAGAATAACATCTTAGCGCAGTCGACCATCTCAGTCCTCAGTCAAGCGAATCAAAACAACCTAGTCGCTCTTAAGCTCCTAGGCTAAATCCACCTGACCCCCCGTAGCAATGCTTTCTAGGCGCTCTCACTCCAAAGGAGACCTCTTTGAGGCCTCAGAGAGCGCCTAGAAAGTGTTGTCGGCGAGAAAAACAAGGGGGGGGGAGGGAGAGGAGCAAGCAAGAGCGAGAGTGGCGGTGGTAGGGTAGGGACGAGGATTAAGTGAGAGCGAGGAGGTGTGAGCAGAGCGCAAGCTCCCCTCACACCTCCTCCTCACCCCCCCTACCTACCTTCCCTCAAACCCCTCACCGACTCAAGACGCTTGCTGCTTTGTCCCTCTCTCCCCCCACTTCTCTCAGGTTTCGTCTGGCAGGACCACAAGGCGTTATGACGCCCCCCAATCTATTTTTTTTCAATCAATACGATGGTTTGACCTGCATCCTCAATAAATATTGTACTAAATTACTCAAGTATTAGCTCTAACTGCCGATCAGTTCTTTGCAAGATGAAAGACTTAAAAGCCCGCAAAAGCTTTTGGTTTTTCAATTTCTTAACACCATTTAGAAGGTCTTTCTGACCGAACCCTATCCCGCATTGCTGCAGGAAAGAAAAAAAAGGGGGGGGGGTCAGTTGAGGCTTTCTACGACAAAAAGGAACTGAATCATGGGCTTGACTATCGCCACCAATGTAGCCTCTGAGGCTACAGGTAGATCCCTTAATACGACCTCACGTGACTTAAACAAGAGTTATCAGCGCCTCGCCTCAGGGCAACGCATCACCCAAGCCGGTGACGACGCCTCGGGCCTTGCTGTTTCCGAAAAACTCCGCGCCCAGATCCGCTCATTAAGCCAAGCTGAACGCAACGCCAATGACGGGATCTCGTTTACGCAAGTGGCCGAAGGCGGCCTGACCGAAGTCGGCGATCTGACAATCCGCTTGCGAGAACTTGCCATTCAAGCTAGCTCCGACACCGTTGGCGATAGCGAGCGCGGCAACATCCAAAAAGAAGCCTCAAGCTTGATTGAAGAAGTGAACCGCATTGCGGCTGCTACCAACTATAACGGCACTCCCTTGCTCAACGGACAATCGAGCCAAGGCTCCTTGTCCTTTCAAGTGGGGATTAACAATCACGAGCACGATCACGTGAGCTTCAATACTAGCGATCTGGACTCCCGAGCCGACGTCTTAGGGATTGCAGGCCTAGATTATCAAAGCATCGACTCGGCCCGCTCAGCCATTGAGCGCACCGACGGTGCCATGGAAATGGTGCTAAAAAAGCGCGCCTCCCTGGGGGCCATGCAAAACAAGCTGGAATCTTCAGCCCGCTTAACTGGCACCAACAAGGAAAACCTCAGCGAAGCCCGCTCCCGGATCGCTGACACCGATTACGCGAGTGAAACTGCAAAAGTGGCCACCGCCAGCATTTTGCAATCAGCCGGGATTGCGGTTTTATCGCAAGCCAACTCGCTGCCACAAGCAGCGTTAAAGCTGATTTAAACCCTCACTCGTTTCAGTCATTCACACTTTAAGTAAAAAGACACGCGCTCTTACCCATGAAAGAGGGCGTGAACCTTGAAAGCCTGAAGCTTTGCTAGGCGAATCTTTTTCTTGCTCACTTCCGAGCGCAAGAAAGTACGTAAGCGCGGGCTCACGTGGTCACACGCGCACTCGCACTCACGCACTTTCTTGCGCTCAGGAGATTTGCGAGAGAAGAACAAAGGAAGCCTCGGGGCATTTTAAGCCCACTCGAGCTGCAAACTTTGCTGGCCCATCGCTCACGCAGCAAGCCTAACCAACTGACACCCCGGCATCTCGCTCGTCTCATTGAGTACTTTAAGCAATCCTTTAAAACCAAGCGCACGAAGCATATCCGCGACTAAGTAATTGCGCTTAAAGTGAGGCTTGTAATGACCGCTATTTTGATTAATTTTCACTTCACTGGACACCCCGTCAGCCAGAAGGTGCACGAAAAGCTCGCCTGCCATTTTGCACTGGTTTTCAGGATCATCTAAGTTGTCGTAATCCGTGAAAGACGAGTGATACACCTGGCTTTTCTCCCAATCGTAGTCCGAGTGAATGACATACAAGGTACCTGCCCCAGAAAGAAAATACATCAACTCTCCGCCCTCAAGCCTCCCTGAACCCAGCGTCGTCAGAAAACCGTCTTGCAGGAAAACCACCGCCTGCGCTTTTTCATCGGCCGACAATTTCCGGTAAATGACAGGATCTTGATCCCGCTGCCTGCGAATCGGGGTGACCTTCAGTGGTGAGCCTCGCACCGGGGAGTTGCCGCGACGAGGGGAATGCACAGGTGTGATAAAACCATGTCCCTCAACAGCAAGAGCAGCAGCCCCCCCACCCGCCACGTGCAACGCTTGACCGAAAAGCTGCGGTAAGTCAGCCGCCTCGTCAGGCTGCAAGTCGGTCTGCGCAGCAAGACGCCGACGCTCCGCGAAGCGTTCGGCCCAAGAAGGAGCAGCGTCGCCTCCAAGGCTCTTGCCTGCCTGACGCGCGCTGCGATCTGCTTGCCGCCCTGAAGTTGCGAGCCGCGCCTGCAGAAAACCCTCAGACCAAGGATTTCGAAAGTTGCAGTCGTCAGCCTCGCACCGCTCAGCTTCGCGACTCGGTGAGTCTCCAAGCGGCACGGTGTGCATGTCTGAGAGCTCCCCAAACCACCCACCACACTCCTGCTCTGCTTGATCCACATCCTGCGCCAAACAAGCGCGATCTCCTGCCATAAACCCTAAGATCGTACTCAACAGTAAGACTGCCTTGATTTTTTTCATGCCCCTTATTACTTTAAATAGCGGCATTGAGCAATCTTAAAAATCACCTTACCACCACTATCCCTATGA
>JAYTHP010000165.1:0-11352 GCA_043732485.1 Oligoflexia bacterium | reverse complement strand
AGGGGGTGGAGTCGGTGAGTGGTTGCATGAGTGAATGGCTAAGCGCGAGGTTTCACAAGTTGGGGCAAGGTCATTCTTTCAAGCATACTTTTTTTTCTCGCACGCTTCTCTTGCTTGCAGTGGCACTCTTTTGAGTGAGTTTTCTTCAATCATGAGCCCCTGGGGGGGAGGGGGCGGGGTGGCGATCGGCAGGTCGCTTGTTTGCTTTTCTTTTGAAGTTGTATTTTCCTTTAAGCGAGCGAGCGAGCGAGTGTGAGAGTGAGGTGAAGAAAGAAAAGTAGAAGTAAGCAAACTAAAGGAGGGGGGGGTTGGCTTGTCGCTCCTAGGGGTGGGTGGGGAGGTTTTTCACCCGGGTTACCGCACGATTCATGGCCAAGAAGGCTAGTTTTAAGGCTAAGCCACTGGGCAAAAAGCGGGGGAGGAAACAAGCCAATTGATTGATCCATCCTGGGATAAAAACGGCTTTTCGTTTTAAGACGGCTTTTAAAGACTGCTCGGCCACTGCTTGGGCACTCATCAGGGTAAAAGCCCCGCTCGGGGTGATGGTTTGTCCAGAGTGCTTGAAAAATTCGGTTTTCGTGCCTCCTGGGCAAATACAGGTGCACGAGACGTTGGTGTTTTTCAATTCAAAGTTCAGGGTCTCAGAAAATGACCGCAGGTAACCCTTGGTGGCAGAATAGACCGTAAAATAGCCCACCGGCTGATAGGCCGAGATGGAGGCGATCTGGACGAGGTAACTGGGTTTTTGATGGCCGCGCTGGTGCGTGAGAAAGCCGTAGCTTAGTTCGGTGGGAGCCACCACGTTGACTTGCAAGGTCTCTAGGTGCTCTCGCAACGAGAACTCCTGGAAGGGGCCGTATTTGCCAATCCCGGCGTTATTGATCAAGACCGTGACGGGCGGTGTTTGCAGTTGCTCGGTGATGGTTGCAAAAATTTGGGCTGAGGCGTCAGGTTTACTTAAGTCAATCGCTAAAGCGAAAAAAGACTGCTGCGGATACTTGCGCTTGAAGGTGGCGACCTGCTCTTGCAGGCGGTCTTCGCGTCTGGCCACTAAAATGAGGTGGGCGCCTTGGGCGGCAAGCGCTTGAGCAAAGGCTGCGCCAATGCCACTTGAAGCGCCGGTAATCAGTGCGCAGTGGCCTTGAAAGGACGGGAGAGTTTGGCCGGCAGTTGGGGTGATGGGCAGGGGGGTTGGTGAGAAGTCGGGCATAGCTGTTTGTGGTTTCTTTAGAGTTTGGTCGGCAGGGGGGAAAAGGTCAAGCGAGTATTGCCACCTGCACAGGGTTAAGCAAAAGATTAAGAGTTCGGCTGACTGGTCGTCACTTGGGAAAAAAGCTTCTTCGTTTCGTCCCATTGAAGCAGTTCCGATTCTCCAATATTATAGTACCAGGCGTCAATCCTTAGTTTTCCGCTGGCGAGGCGTTCTTGAATGATCGGGTAGGTTTTGAGGTTTTCTAGCTGTAAGACAGCATTCAGTTCTGCCGCCTCTTCGGGAGTGGCCTGAGCGGGGAGGTGGTTTTTTAAGTCACGCGCAATTTCTAGCCAGAGCGTGAGACTGGGAAACTGGCTTCGCTTAGCGGGTGAGAAGAAATCATCCGACAAGATGGCTTTCATTGCGCCACAGCCTGAGTGACCACACACCACGATCTGTTGCACCCCTAAAACCCCGAGCGAAAACTCAATGGCAGCCCCTTCGGCAGGTGTGCCATCCATGCCAAACGGCGGAATCAGGTTGCCGACGTTGCGGACAATAAAGATATCCCCTGGGTTGGTGGCGGTGATTAAATTGGGGTTAATCCGGCTGTCCGAGCAGGTGATGAACAGGGTGTGTGGGTTTTGCTGATCGGCTAATTTCTTAAAAAGTCCTTCGTAGCCTGAGCGAAACTCCTTTTGGAAGCGTTCCACGCCGAACGCCAGTCGGTTACCACCATACACTGCCGCTTCGGCTCCTAAAGCATTCGTCAGGTCGAGTTCGGTTAAAGCGATATGTTCTTTAAAGAGGTTTTTATGGTCTTGGGAAAAGAGAATCTTGCGATTGGGTAAAGAGACGCCGCGAAAAATAATTTTTATCTTTTTCTGGGTCATTTGCTCGAGAAGCTCTAACAGGCGGGTCGCTCCCGAAGCGTCCATCGATTCGACGCGTGCGAGGTCTAAAATGAGTCCATGCGCTAGTGGGAGAGCCTGCAAGGTGGCGCTGATCGAGTCGAGTTGCGTAAAATTGAGGAACGTGAGGGGTCCCTCAATTTCCATGACGGTGGGGCCGGCAGAGGTTTCTACTTTTAAGTTCGAGCGAATTTGCCCAAAACGCAGGGATGAAATCAGCAGGGCTGCGAGCAGCCCTGCCCTAATGCCTGAGAGCAAGTCGACAAAGAGAATGACCACAAAAGTCGTCAAATAGATCAACGCTTCAAAGCGGGAAGAACTCCAGAGTTGCAGCAACTCGCGAGGGTCAAGCATCCTGAGGCCCACTGAGAGCACGACGCCTGCAAGCACGGCAATCGGAATCTGCTCAATCCAAGCGCCTAGGGTGAAGACGGCGAAAGCGAAGAAAATAGCCTGAAAAATAGCAGCCCGGCGAGTTTTTGCGCCTGCTTGAATGTTGAGGGCCGAGCGGGCAATGGCGCCCGTGATGGGCATACCGCCAAAAAAGCCTGAGGCCAAGTTGCCAAAACCCTGGCCGATCAGTTCTTGGTCGGGATCGTGGCGCTGATTGCTGGCAAGCTTATCCACGGAGATAGCAGTCAGCAGGGTTTCAAGCGAGGCGAGTCCAAACACCATCCCCGCGGCACTCAAGAGCGACAGGGTCTGGCCGAGATTGCCACCCAGGAGAGCGGGCAGGAAAAAGTCTTGTAAGTGGGCTCCCTCAAGCTGCTGGATGCGGATGCTGCCGAGCACAGGAACCGACAGTCCTAGAAAAATATGACCTAACTGCGCAATCACGGTGACTGAAAAGACCGCAAGCAGAGCGGCTGGCAGTTTTGGGAAGCGTTTTGGTAACACAAAAGTCAGGATCAGCGTGAGTCCGGCTAAGCTGATAGTGTTGATTTGGGCTTGATCCATCAGCCGATAAAGGTGGGTAAGCACTGCAAGGGCTTCTGAATGGGCGGGAGGGGGTAGGCCAAGGGCTTTGGGTAATTGACTAATTACAATCAGCACCCCAATGCCGGCTTTAAAGCCAGCAATGACTGGCAAAGGGATATAGCGAATGAATTTTCCCAACTTAAAAAAGCCAGTTAAGATTTGTAACAGCCCACAGACCATCGTGGTAAAAACGACCCCCGCTAGCCCAAAGTTTTGCATAATGGAGGCAATCAAGACGGTCATGGCCGCAGTCGGTCCACTCACGGCAAGAGGTGTGCCTCCCAAGAGTGCGCAAAGCAGCGATCCGAGGGTGGCACCAATCAAACCGTGGGTGGCTGAGACGCCACTTGCGAGCGCAATGGCAAGCGAAAGTGGAATGGAGATGCACGTCACGCTAACGCTTGCCAAGAGGTCTTGCTTGAGGCCCTTGAAGGTAAAAAGCTGCTTCCATTCTTGCAGTAAGGTGAAGAAGCCAAGGTCGAGTGAATAGTGTTTGTTAGAGGAAGAAATGGCAGCGTCTCCTTTGAAGGTCACTGGGTGAAAGTCACTGGGTTTGATCTCCGTCTGCGTCAGGAGGGTGGACGTTTCAGTTGCTGAGGGGGTGCTTTCTTTAATTGTCGCTTGGTTACCTTTTTTTTTCTAGCCTAGAATCCGGTCGCCGCTAAGATTTTTTTAAAAACTAAAAAGGTCAGGAATTGAGCTTATGATAAAAGTGCGCGCGCTTCGCGTGGCAGGAAAAACGCTCACGGTGCCAAGCTGGGGGGCCTAGGGGTGAGCGTCAGAGGTTTGGCTTTATTGCTATAAAAAGTCAGCAATTTCAAGTAAGCTGGAAAGATGACCCCCTCTCAGACTCAGTCTTCAGACGGTTTTACGGCAGTTCCCTCCCAGCTTAAAGTGTCGCAAGTGGAGCAGAAGATTTTGCGCTTTTGGAAGCAAGAGCAGATTTTTGAGAAATCCTTGCAAAAACCGGCCCCCCGCGGGGTCTATAGTTTTTACGACGGCCCGCCGTTTGCCACCGGCTTGCCGCATTATGGTCACCTCTTGACGGGAGTCTTGAAAGACATCGTGCCGCGCTATTGGACGATGAAAGGCTACCGCGTCCCCCGGCGCTTTGGTTGGGATTGCCATGGTTTGCCGATTGAGCAGGAGATTAATAAAAAGTTTCAGTTGAGCCATCGCAAAGACATCTTTGAGTTTGGGGTGGCGCGCTATAATGCCGAGTGCCGGGCGATTGTCAATCGCTATACCGCCGAGTGGAAGGCGACCATCGAGCGGGTGGGGCGGTGGGTGGATATGGACCGGGCCTATTACACGATGGACCGCGATTTCATGAACAGCGTCTGGTGGGTGTTTAAAGAGCTGTGGAACAAGCAGCTGATTTACCAAGGCCAAAAGGTGGTCCCCTATTCGGTGGGGCTTTCTACCCCGTTGTCTAATTTTGAAGCCAACCTCAATTACAAAGAGGTACAAGACCCCTCTTTGATGGTCAGTTTTCCGCTTAAGGATCAGCCTGATTGTGCGTTGGTCGCCTGGACTACTACGCCTTGGACCTTGCCGAGTAACATGGCTTTGGCGGTGGGGCCTGAAATTGCTTACGTGGTGGTGCGGGTGAAAGAGTCGAAGCAGACGTTCGTGGTGGGAGCCTTGCTGGTGGAGAGTGTTTTTGCAGGTTCGGGCTTCACGGTGGAGACGGTGGAGCCGATTGCCGTGGAGCGTTTGCTGGGGCAAGCGTACTTGCCGGTGTTTGACTCGTTTGCCAGTGAGTCGGCGCGGGGGGCCTTTCGGGTGATTTCCTCAGATCACGTGACGGTCGATGCTGGCACGGGGATCGTGCACTTGGCGCCGGCTTTTGGGGAGGAGGATTTTTACGCTTGTCAGAAACACCACGTGCCGCTGGTGAACCCGGTCGATGATGATGGCTGTTTTACGGCTGAGGTGCCTGAGTTTCAAGGGCAACGGGTGCGCGACGCTGAAAAAGCCCTGATTCAAAGCTTAAAAGACCGCAAGCGGCTATTTAAGCAGGCGACCTTACAGCATAGTTATCCTTTTTGTTGGCGCACTGATACGCCGTTGATTTATCGCTCGGTGTCGAGTTGGTTTGTAGCGGTAGAGAAGATCAAAGATCAGCTGGTGGCTGAGAACTTAAAGGTGCGCTGGGTGCCTGATCACTTGCGCGAGGGTCGGTTTGGCAAGTGGTTAGAAAACGCCCGCGATTGGGCGATTTCCCGTAATCGCTTCTGGGGCACCCCGCTGCCGGTCTGGGCTAACGCCGAAGGAGAGATGATTTGTGTCGGTTCGCACGCCGAGCTTGAGGCCTTAGCGGGTTACAAGATTGAGGATTTGCATGGGGATGCCTTGCAGGAGGTCTACTTGCCCTCCCCCACCGGACAAAGTCGTTTGCAGCGGGTGGAGGGGGTTTTGGATTGTTGGTTTGAGAGCGGCGCGATGCCGGTGGCGCAGTGGGGTTACCCACGTCAGAACGCGCAGGCTTTTCAAGAGGCTTTTCCAGCTGATTTTATTGCTGAGGGCTTGGATCAGACGCGCGGCTGGTTTTACACGTTGATGGTGCTGGGGGTGGCGTTATTTGAGAAGGCGCCTTTTAAGAACATTGTGGTGAGTGGGTTGATTTTAGCCGAAGATGGCAAAAAGATGAGTAAAAGCCTGAAGAATTACCCCGATCCGCAACTCATTCTCGAGCAACACGGTGCAGACGCCTTGAGGCTCTACCTGATCGATTCCCCGGTGGTGAAGGCGCAGGAGTTGCGCTTTTCGGAGCTGGGCGTCAAAGAGATGGTGCGCAAGGTCTTATTGCGCTGGTGGAATGCCTATGGTTTTTTCGTGAACTATGCGCGCGTGGACCATTTTCACCCGACTCAAGGCGCAGAAAACCTAGGTTCTGCGGCCACGCTTTCTTCTTCCTCCTCTTCTTCGCCTAATTTGCTTGATCACTGGATTCTCTCGCGCTTGCACTCTTTGATCAGCAAAACGGAGCACGAGATGGCGCATTACAGGCTGGATCAAGTGGTGCCTGGTTTGTTGCAGTTCGTTGAGGATCTGACGAACACGTACATTCGCTTTAACCGCACCCATTTCTGGCAAGAAGGGATGCCGCTTGAAAAGCAGCAGGCTTACGAGACGCTCTTTGAGGTGCTCGTGACCTTCAGTAAAGTGATGGCGCCCTTTGCGCCGTTTCTTGCCGAAGAGATGTTCCAGAACTTAAAGTGCTTCCTGCCTGGCGCCTCCCAAAGCGTGCACCTGGAGGATTTCCCGCAAGCACGTCCTGGCTTGATTCGCACCGAGTTAGAAGCGTCGGTTGCGGTGATGGAGTCTTTAATGATGTTGGGGCGCAATTTTCGTGAGAAAATTGGGGTTAAAGCCAAAATCCCCCTGAAAAAGATGACGCTGATTCACCGGAACTGCGAGCTACTGGAGGGCTTGAAGCGTTTTCAAGCCTATTTCCAAGAAGAGCTCAACGTGCGGGAAATTGCCTACGACGCGAATGAAGATCAGTACATTGAGATTACGGCGAAGGCCAATTTCCCGCTCTTGGGCAAGCGTTTGGGGAAGAAAATGAAAGCCGTGGCCCAGGCGATTGCGGAACTGACGCTTGAGCCGTTATTGGAGTTGGAGCGCACGCAAATCGCCGTCGTTTGCGGGGAAACGATTAGGCTGCAAGAAGTTGAGATCAGGCGACAGCCACGCGCGCAGCATCCGCATGTCGCGTGTAATCAGGTGATTTCGCTGGAGCTTGATACCGAGGTCACGCCCGAGCAAGAGCAAGAGGGGGTGGCGCGGGAAATCATCCGCAAGGTGCAAGCTGCTCGCAAAAACGCCGATTTGATTTTAGATGACCGTATTGTTTTGCAACTGGGCGGTGGGGTGAGCTTGCAGCAGGCAGTGCTCGTGCATCAAGCCCGCATTGCCTCAGAGACGCTCGCCGCGGTGGTGAAATGGAGTGGCAAGCCGAGCGGGCAGTTTTGTGAAAGCGTGTTGCTGGATGAAGAGACCTTGCACATCGGGATTGAGGTCATGAGTCGTGGCGGGCAGTGAGCCGGATCAAGCGCCAGCCGCCTGCCCTGAAACTGCTCGTTCAACAGCACCTGAACAAGCAGCCGAGAGGAGTTTTGCAGAGGTCACTTTGCGCCCGATTGGAGTGGTGCGCTCGGTGTTTCATGATAAATTTGGGGTGCCCAGGCAATCAGGCTTAGTGCCTTCCGCTTGGGGCCGGCTTGAGCTTACGGCTGATTTTCGCCTGCAAGTGGCTAGTCTGGGGCTTGAGCAATTTAGCCATTTGTGGGTGATTTTTCTGTTTCATCAAACCCAAGCTCAGAATTGGCGTCCGTCGGTTCGTCCCCCACGCTTAGGTGGGGCCAAGAAAATGGGTGTCCTTGCCTCGCGCTCGCCGCACCGCCCCAATCCGCTGGGTCTGTCGGTGGTGCAGTTGCAGCGGGTCGAGCGGCTCCCTGATTTCTCCACCCGGCTGCACGTCAAGGGGCTTGATCTCTTGGACGGCACGCCGATCCTCGATGTGAAGCCTTATCTTGCTTACGCCGATTGCCTCCCGCAAGCGCACTCGGGCTGGGCCGGTGAGGAGATCCAAAAAGTGCCTGTGACTTTTTTACCGAGTGTTGCAGCGGAGTTGACGGTAGAGCTGCGTACCTTGATTACCGAGATCCTCACGCTTGATCCCAGGCCTGCCTTTCAAAAAAGAAAGCTCAGGCTGGGAAGTGAGGCTGCCCAGGGCACGCAGTATGGCTTTAAGCTTGCCGGGTTTAATGTCCGCTGGGTGATTGACGGCGAGGCATTTTTGGTGATGGCGCTTGAAAAGCTGGAGCGGGGTCAGTGGGTGGTGGGTGCTGTGTCATGAGAGCAGGGCTAGTGTCGCTTGCAGCAGGCGGGGTGTTGATGCTGCTTGAGGTGTTGTTTGTAGCGGTGTTTGCTATCAGTCTGACGCGACTGCAGCAGGCGAAGGCTGTAGGATCTCAGCGCTTGCGGCTGCGACGACGAGTCTGGCTTACGCTCTTAACCAGTCTTTCCCTGGTTTTGTTGCTGACGCGCTATTTTTTTTATGGCGCCTGGATTCTCGCAGTGAAAGACCAGGTCGATGCCAGGCTGATGGCTGTCGGCTTTACCTTCAGTTTGCTGCTGGGGCTCGGGGTGGTTGCCCGTAAGGTCGGCCGGCGGGTTCAGGACGCAGGAAGTCATCAATGACGGGGTAAGTGGCAGTAAAACGTGGTGCGCCAAAAGAGATTTTATAAAAAAAATGGATAGGGTAAATATTTTTTCAGGTTGCCTGCTTCTTGATCGGCAGAGTGCCCTAGTGATCGAGTATTCCTTGTAACTTCAAGACGGCTGGCTACCTTGAAAAACCCCCCATACTTGACTTAAATCTCCTTCATCAATCCTACCAGCTCCTGATGCTCGAGGTGATCTCAGTCCAAAAACGACCGCACGTGATTGAAGGTGTGTGCGCTGGTCCACGGAGCAGTTCTCATTCTTTGTGTAAGGACGGGGCCGGCTGAGGGTAAGTGCGTTCTAGCCATAGTTTGAGCGCATAAAATTGATGATAACGGAATTGATGAATTCGCTGCCAAAATCGGGAAAGACACCTCTTTTCTAAAAGCCCCAAAGCAGCGGCGACACTCGTGCACTTTGCTTAGTCAGCATGGCCCCTGATTGACCGTCCAGGCACCGTAAATATCAGTTAAAGTGGAGGGTGTTCACAAAATCGTCTGCTCTTGAGGTTCTGCAGTGCCCAACCGTGTCGGCCTGCGCAGGTAAAGCCCGGTTGGGTGCTGACCGCATCGTAACCTCCTCTTGGCACAAGATTGTTGATCTTTCGCACCGCGGCTTTGATGGTCAATAGCCCCTTGGTTGCTTTGAGTTGCTGCCTCAAAACAGTCGTTAGGGCGGGACGATCGTCATGCTGTAAACAGCTAGACAAACCGCATGCATCCGGGGCTGGCGTAGATCTGCTTCACCGCGAAGCGGATTTCCTGAGTGAAGGGGGTAGCAGAGCCTCCATCTCGTGCTTCGGGGGCTAACCACGCCCTGTTAGAGCGGTCTTTCGTCCCGCCAGTTGCGCTCTCAAAACTCTTAATTCTAGGAGGAAACAGCGCTGGAAGGTCCGGTCGCTTATTGCAGTCGTACTCTGGAGGTTCTGAAATGATTGTCTTTTTTTTTTCTCCCAATGATGAGATTTTTACTCATCATCGACTCATCCTATGACTCATCCTATGACAGGTTCAAGCAGTCCCTGATGAGTCATTGACCAATGCGTCAGAGTTTGGCGTCGTATTAACTGCTTTCTCAGATTAACGGTATTTTGGGCAACCAGGGATCTCACTGCCAATACTTTTCCTTCCGTCAAAGGCCTGACTGACATTATAGATGACTTGATTTGACGAGGAGATCACTATGCGAAATAAAACTAAAAGTTATGAAAAATCGTTGAGAGAGTCATTGAAAGACCCGAAGGAGGCTGTAGCCTAACTTAATGGCCATCTTGAAGACGATGAAGATGATGTAGATAAAGCCGAAGCTCCCTTCTTAATGGCTTTAAGAGATGTTGCCTTGGCTCACGGTATGGCTGATGTCGCTCGTCACAGTTCGCTCGGTCGGAAAGCCTTTATAAGAGTCTCTCACAAAAAAGCCATCCTAAATTGCACACCCTGAAGCTTATTCTAAGAGCTATGGGGTTGAAACTGGTTATTTCTGAAGAGGAAAAAATTTTCAAAAAAGTAGTTTAGGTTTTTGCTTAGGCTGCTTCAATCGCAGTCTCTTGACGCTCCTGCTAGGTGTACCAAAAAGTGGGAAAATAACGCTGAAGATCATATCCATCTCTAAGGATCGAGCTAAAAAGCACAGAACCAAAAAACCAGATGTAATCAATGAGATAAAGCCTCACTGAGAGCCAATACAGCCGCTCTCGTCGGGTGTCGCCTAACGCACTTTCTTAAGCCCTAGGGTCTCAAACCTGGGGATTGATCAGGGCGTGTTTTGGATAGCTTAGTATGAGCTCACGCCCCAACAGCTTGTGACGTATTTTGGGCGGGGGGTGGGGCGGGTTGAAAGAGCGACGAGAGGCTTTAGGCAGGTTTGCGGTGAGCTTTTCTTTGTTCTGTCATAGGGCAGCTGATGATGGAGTTGGCGTGCAAAGCAAAGGGGGCAGTTTTCAAGCATGATACCCAGCGCCGGTCGAAGATAGGGGGGGAGTGGCTTGCGGGGGTGCATGTCAAAATTATTGAGTGGGCGCAGCTTGCGTCGCCCTTTTTCCTCAGGGCGGACTCGTAAGAGCACGCGCGTGCGTGGAACACTTTTTTGAGTGAGTTATTTTAATAGCTTTTGCTGGCGCTTTAGAAGATGCTTGTGGGCATGCAATTTAAACCACAAGTGAATTCTGTCAGAGCGGTTGCGGTCATTCTCGTGCTGATTGAGCACAGCCTGAGTGATCTTTACCGCATCAAGAGCGTTGGGCCAGGTTTTCTCGGGGTGCGGCTTTTTTTTGTGATCAGCGGCTATCTCATCACGGGGATACTTTTGGGAGTCAAAGAGTCCCTGATTCAGAGGCAGCGGAGCTTAGCGCAGGTGCTCGGTCAGTTTTATGCTCGCAGATTTCTCAGGATTTTTCCGCTTTACTATTTACTTTTACTCCTGCTTTTCCTGGCGGGCACCGCTGAGTTTCTCAGCGACTGGCCGTGGTATGTCTCCTATCTTTCTAACGTTCTGGTGGTGAGAGCCAATCATTGGATTCCCTTACTCTCGCATTTCTGGTCGCTTGCGGTGGAAGAGCAATTTTATATTTTTTGGCCCCTATTGGTGCTGCTCACTCCCGTTCACCGACTGCCTTGGCTGATTGGCAGCTTCTTGCTGATCGGGATGATCTCGCGCGGTGGGATGGCGGCTTTAGGCTACGGTGGGGTAGCCGTGCGCTCGCTGACCACCTCGTGTTTTGATATTCTAGGAGCAGGGGCTTTACTAGCGTGGGTCGAGCGTTATCGGCCAACCTTCTTCCCCTCTCTTTTACGCCTCAGTCTGCTTTTTGGGGGGGGGCTTTTTGCCTTGATGCTGGCGTTACGACTCAATGAGGGCAGCTGGTTGGTGCGCGCTATTTTCTTGGACTTTTCAGCGGCTTTGCTCTTCATTTGGGTGGTCGGGCAAGCTTCACAAGGGGCTTTCCCCACCTTTTTTGAGCACCCCGGCTTAGGTTATATCGGGAAAGTGAGTTACGGGATTTACCTGATTCATCCGCTGTTGCCTCGAACGCTGGAA
>JAYTHP010000164.1:0-3527 GCA_043732485.1 Oligoflexia bacterium | reverse complement strand
TCTATTGCTATAGCCCGAACGCCTGCCAGTTAATGTTGCACCTCAAAGATAAGGCTAAAATGCGCCAAGTCCAAAAAGCGATGCAGGATTTTTTACCCAACACGCCTTCGGTTTCTTTTAATATCTTTCCTAGCAATCCCGCAGAATTGCCGATTCCGCATCCACCTGAGATGCAGCTGGCGCTTCAAGGCGGTTCTTTAGCCGAGCGGGCTGAGTGGCTAGCGGATTTGAGGCAAGAATTCGCCAGCCAGCACGTGTATCCGTCGCTTTGGACTAGGCCGTCGGTGGCAAAAAGCGAGCAAGTCGAGCTGAAGGCGCACTGGGATTTATGGTCCAACTTACGAAAACAAGGGGTTTCTCATGGACCGCAAGACCTGGCCGACATGCTACGGGTGTTGACAGGCGCTAAGCGGGTGGGGGAAATGACTGTGGATCATGCGAAACGATCGATTTTCTTGAGCCATCCGGCAAGCCGGACGGAAATGAGCGTGGATGCGCTTGCGGCGCTCCCCCTAGGAGTGAGTGATCTTTTGATCCCGCTCAAGGCGTTGGCCCAAGTGCAGGTAGTGCCAGGGGGGGTATCGTTTTACCGGGAAAATCAGCGCGATCGCTTTTTGCTTTTTGGTCGATCCAGCGAAGGCGACTCCTCGACGCTGAAGGCTGAGCGGCTGGCCAAAGCCAAGCAATTGGTGCTTGCGTGGCAAGAGAAGCAAAACGCTTTGCAACAAAATGGCTCGGGGCTTGTGAGGGGGGCGTCGGTTTCCGGGCCAGCCGCATCACCGCTTTTGGTCAGTTTTGAAGATGCGGGTCAAGACGTCCATGAGGCGATGGATCAGCTGTTTTGGGCAGTGGTGCTTTCGGTGGTTTTGATGTTCTTTATCTTGCTGATGCAGTTTGGTGATCTAGTGGACGCCTTACTCGTCTTAGTGGCCATTCCCCTAGGGCTCTTAGGCGTGCTGGTGTCGCTTTTTGTCTTTCAAAGCACGCTGTCTTTGAATTCTTTGTTAGGTGTGATTCTCTTAAACGGCATTGCGGTTGCCAACAGCATCATTTTAGTGGATTTTATTAGGCTGCAAGTTCAGCAGGGGTTGACTCCGGTGGATGCGGCGCTGGCTGCCGCCAAAAAGCGGCTGCGACCGATTCTCATCACCTCGCTGACTACGGTGCTCGGAATGCTGCCGGTTGCCTTAGGCTTAGGGCAAGGCGGCAGAATTTTACAACCCTTAGGAATTGCTGTCAGCGGCGGGCTGGGCGTGTCGATGGGGCTTACCCTA
Organism: Oligoflexia bacterium; assembly: GCA_043732485.1. Lineage (GTDB taxonomy): Bacteria > Bdellovibrionota > UBA1018 > UBA1018 > UBA1018 > JAYTHP01. The sequence goes on along the minus strand of JAYTHP010000164.1, from coordinate 2,253 downwards.
TTTATTGTGCCAGCCTTGCAGGTCAGGTATTTACAATCGAGACAGCGGCGGTGGCAGCAGCAGCAGCAAGTAGCAGTGACTTACGGATCATGAACCCCTCCGCGTATGAACCTAAAGCCGATCCCCTCCTGAACCCGGGGCAAAAGAGGAAGGGCTCAGTAGGGCAAGATCAGCTCGGGCAAGTTCTTTTTTTTTGAGGGCAAGACTAACATGAAAACTTTACACCCTTGGTTCCCAATCCGCCGCGTTTGCGACCCCGTAGGCTATCGTCGCGCTTTTGACGGTTGGTGGTGGCTGCTTGTGGCTTGGACGCTTGCAGGAGCGCAGGTCGCTGAGGCTGCTGACGTGATGGCCAGTCAGATGGCTGAGTCCTTAGCGGCAGTGTTAGCTTCTCCTGTACCTTCGTTTTTCTCTCCCGCCGCGCCTTCCTCCGTTCCTTCCTCTTTTCCGGCTTCCTCTTCATCAGGCGCAAGTCTGGGTTTCTCGCAGTCGCTTGAGCGTATTTTAGGGAGAAGCACGAGCCTTGCGCAGTCGAGTTTGCAGTGGGAGGGATTGAGGGCGAGAAACATCCCCACGCGGTTTTCTTTCTTGCCCAAGATTTCACTAAGGAGTTACTTTCCAGTGAATTTCAATGCGCTCAACGTCTCCAAGAGTGTCGCGTTTAACGGCGAGTGGAATCTCTTTCGCGGCGGTGGTGATTATTTTGCGCTGCGTCAAGCGATGCTCAGTGAGGAGTCGGCGCAGTGGGGGGTGGATGTGGCTTGGCTGGAAGCCGAGCAAGAGGCGGTGGAGAAAATGGTTTTTGCTATCCGCAGCTTCAAAGAGGTCATAATTTTTCAGAAGATGATTCACACGCAAGAGCAGGCCCTTAAGCTTGCCCAGGAGCGCTTTGCAAAGGGGTTTTTGCCGGTTCAGGAGCTGCAAAAAATTGAAATTGATCTTGCCAATACCGGCGCAAGTCTTGCAGATGCCCAAGTCCGGCAGATTCAAGCGGCTGCACAGTTAACCGCGCTCCTAGGCGATGCTACGCTCCAAGCGCAGTGGCCTTGGATCGCGCCACTGACGCGGGGGCGGGCTCAGGCTTTGCTGCAAGAAAAGCTCACGCTTGAGCAGCGGCCTGACTGGATGGCTGCCCAAACACTTTTTGATGTCCAAGCGGAAAAAGTTCATCAAGCCTGGACCAATTTTTTGCCCACCCTGGATGGCCAGTTTTCCTGGGGCTACACTCACAGCAATTACGGGGGAGTAGATCAAGTCTTTACCGGCTGGTCGGCCACCTTGTTTGCCAGTCTCCCGATCTTTGATCATTTTAAAAATTACGCTGATTTGCAGGCCTCAAAGCTTGAAAAGATAGCCACAGAAACTCGCATTCTTAAACTGCAGCGTGACGCCCAGAGTCAATGGAGTCAGGCGCAAGCAAGTTTACAGACGGAGTTGCAATCGGCACTGGCTAGGGAGAAAGTCCTCCAGCTTGCTGCCCGCTTGTATCAGGATAATTTACGGCGTTTTCAAAGCGGGCGGATCACCGCGAACGACTTGAACATCGATCGCAACCGCGTCAATAGTGCGGAGCTGCTTGCCGTTCAGGGCTGGAGCTCGGTCCACCTCTCGTTTTCTTCGCTTTGCCACGCCTTGGGGTATCGCCTTGCGCAGTGCCTGGAGTAACCATGCGCGCTGCCTGTGCTGCTAATGCTTTCGGTGGAGCTGCGCTATTTTCTGCAGCCAAGGAGTAGGAGTTTTCTTCGCTCTCTTGATGGTAAAAAAAATTTATAATTTACCAAAGAGGAGCTTAAGTAGCTCTTTGGTTTTTTTAGCTTTTGAAATTTGTAAGTCTATTGTTTCGTTGGAAAAAATGGTAGATTTAAATAAGTTGTTGGCGCTCCTCCTTTGCGCTTTCATTCTTGCTTCCCTTGAGAGCAGTAGATTTTGTAAGACCCGCTATTACTTGAACCTTGCGCTAAAGTCATAGACTTCAGCTAGAAACTCCTGTCCAGAGCTGATTCTGATTAAGTAAACAGTTGAAAAGACCTGATTATAGTGGACGTCCCATGATTAGAAGCTATATAGTCGCTGCCGCGAAACTAAGCAGCCATTTTTAACCTCTTTGGTTTGATTTTCCGCATCCATTGGGAACAATTGTACCCCAAAATGGCTGTAAATCCAGATCCATGGGTGTTTGCGTCACTCTTCATTTTGCTTCTGGCCAAGCCGAATTTTTTGACATGACCAATCAGCGGCTCAATACCGGCGCGA
>JAYTHP010000163.1:0-3543 GCA_043732485.1 Oligoflexia bacterium | reverse complement strand
AAAAAAAATAAAATTTTATAATAATTATTGTGCCTCAGCTGATCGGCAGGAACGCGACTCTGCTGCTGTCTTAACAGACAGGCAGGAGCCTTCGTTTGAAGTCACCTGGCACCTAGACCTCTCCCGCACATCAAAAAAATATTTTAAATAGCATAAAAAAAGTGATAGCTAGTAAGAGCCATGAACCAGACAGCTCTTGATTTTTCGCGGACAAGCGCAGAGCTTAACCCACTCACTCAGGCCTTAGCAGCGTTAGGTCGGCCAAAAACAAAAATCGTTTTACCTGGCGGTCCTGGTGTCAGCAAGACAAGCTGCATTTGCTCTATAAAAAACCTGGGCTTTGAGGTAACAACCGAGGTCTTCACCGAGCTCTTTGCCCAGGCTGCCAGTGAACAAGGGCTAGAAGTGCTCTTTCAAGACGCTCCAAAACTGCTGCATGACCTGGTTCACAGGCAACTAGAAGGTGAATCATCTGCTGCGCCGACTCTCCTCACTTTTTACGACCGCTGTAGGATTGATCTGATTGGTTTTGCCGAGAACCTGAACCTATCGTTTACCGCGCAAGACTTAAGAGCAGTTTACGGGACCGAGTACCACCTAGCTTTTCTTGTCGAGCCGCTTCCACAAGCTCACTATTTACAAAACGCGATCAGACGGCACAACTTCCAAGAGTCTTTGAAGCATCACCGTAACCTGGTGCACGTCTACCAAGACTATTGCCTGCAAAAAAAGAGGAACCCCGCACACTTCCTCGTGACCTTACCTCACGCTCATCTTGCCGCCGCTCAAGCAAATACGGAAGCTGCCGATCAGGTGGCGGTTGATCGATCCATCCAGCTCAGACTGCAAAAAATGGTTGAATTTGTCCTAGCCTGTCAACGCCGCAAAATCAGCGCAGCCGAAAGCTAACTCAAGCAGGCGGCAATCTCGCCTTCAAAGACCATGGAATCACTCATTCCCCTCCCCCCTCTTCTCTCTCCACCAAGCGCTTTGCGATGATCTTCGATCCCGCTTATACCCAGCTCTGAGGGTCGTTCGGAGCCTGAAGCGGCCTTCGATCCTGGGATTCGCGGCAACGTCGTCGGGCACCCCCCAGACTTCAGACGCAACACTCTGCAATGCCCAAGCGACAATTCCTGAACCGAGGTCTTAGCGTGAGAGGTAAACGTTTTTCAGGAAAAACTGAACCGACCTAAGAGATCGTTTTAAAAATGCAGGTCCTACAGAATTAAAAGAACTCTGCCGCATTCACCTAACCGCTATGCCACCACCCTTCTGCAGCAATTCATGACGCACAGCCCTATTATCGGGGTCTTAGGTAAAAGGCAAACCGAGAAAACCATTTTCTCGATTAACGCCGGAAAAAACCTACCTCACCTTAGAAGAGGTAAGCCACCTTGAAGCGGCCAAGCGAAATCCAAAGCAATTCTTAGCACATCGCACCGCCCCTTTCGTCATTGATGAGTGACAGCTGGCGCCGACTCTTTTTCCCGCCTTAAAAGAGCACGTCCACCTCGATCCTCGCAAAGGGCAATTCATCCTCACAGGCTCGGTGCGCTTTGTCAGTCGCAAAGCCATTCGTGAGTCATTGACCGGCCGGACCTTAAATCTACCGCTTCTTCCCTGCTCCCCCGCCGAGACTCGCAGTGAACCGCTCCCTCAATTTGCCTCAGACTGCGCGCAGGCCCGCAAATTTTTAGACGACTTCACCCCCCCCTTGCTCCCCGCTGGTTAGCACAACAAGCTGCGGGCTTAAAAAGCTTTTTGCTGGCTGGAGGCCTGCCCAGAATTTGTTTTTTTCGCAACCCTGTGATCCGTGCCCGCCGTTTTGAAAGCCAGCTTGAGACCCTGCTTGAGCGCGATTGGCGGCTAATCCTGCAAACCAGCTTGCCGTTTTCCCAATTAAGACGGCCAGTCAGCTTACTTGCAGCCGGGCAAGGCAGGCCGCTCAACTACTCGCTGCTTGCAAAAACCCTCGGGATTACTCCCCCCAACGTGCGCAAGCTGATCCTCACGTTTGAGGCGATTTTCTTGGTGCGGCTATTTTTTAGCGAGCGCTCCCCGACAGGGGTGCTTTTCTTTGAAGATCCAGGCATCGCCTCCTACTTGCTGAGAGCAAACACTGACCCAGCCTTTGACCCCAGGCGGGGACTCTTTGAAGCCTTGCTACCCCAGTTTCTTTACCGTCCGGAGCTTGCAGCCACTGGCTTACAGTACCGGACGCGCGGCGGAGCCCTGGTGGATTTGGTCTTTAAGACTGCAAAAGGGACCGTAGGCATCATCCCCGTGGCTGCGGAACAGGCCACCCCTTCAGCTTTAGCGTCTGCACGTAGTTTTTTAGCCGTACCTGCCAGCGGCGGTGACTCTGGATCTAAAGTCATCATTGCCCACCAGGGACAGAAGCTGGTTCACGTCAGCAACCAGCTTCTGTCCCTCCCCTTTCCCTGCCTACTTTCTGATCGCTGGCGATTGAGGGAGGGGGGAGGGTGAGATCGCAGCCGCCGCAGACAGCCCCTCTTGACTGGTTTAAAAGCTACTGTTTAAGCCTTTGGCTTTGGGCTTCTTTGAGGTCGGCAAGCACGGTGGCCACATGCTCAGTGACTTGCACTTTGGGATAGATTTTAACGAGCAACCCTTGGGGATTGATCAAAAAAGTGCTTCTTTCAATCCCCCAGTACTTCTTGCCGTACATCGATTTTTCTTTCCAGACGCCGTAAGCTTCCAGCATCTTGCCCTCGGGATCAGCAAGCAGGCAAAACGGTAGATTCCAGCGCCCCTTAAAACGCGCATGACTCTCCGGCAAATCCTTACTCACGCCCACCACCTGGGCGCCTTCTTTTTGAAAAAGGTCCCACTGCTCCCCAAAATCACAAGCCTGCTTAGTGCAGCCGGAGGTGAAATCTTTCGGGTAAAAATACAACACCAGCCAGTCACTGGCAAAGTGCTCCAAACTCACCCAGCGCTCTTGATCGTCTTGCAGCCGAAAAGCCGGCGCGGGATCGCCCGACTGCAAAAATGGGTGCATCACTAATTCTTCTTTTTTTTTCGCCTTCACTTGCTTCACCCTCAAGCTCCTCCCGTTAAAACACCTGACGCATCAGGCAACATCACACCCACCCACCCACCCACACTGAGCCAGCTCGCCGCCGTCGCCGCCCAGCCCAACACTCCCAAGCCTTACCCGCTCAACTTGCGCCACTTTTTGTAAACGCACAACCAAAAACCGCCTTACAGGGTGCTTAAGCCTCCCACTTTCTCGTTCCCCAAGTCCCCCGCCCCCCAAAAAAACGGGCTGAGTGGGGAGAGTTGGGGGTGATGTTGGGGCTTCACAAACCATGCACCCGCTTCACCGGCCCCGAATAGCCCTCACGACGTGTGCCCTACCACAACCCTTCAAGCACAAAACTGCTGCGCGGATGAGCGCTTGCCTCACCCCACCCCCAGGGCTGTCTCATTAAAAAATAAAATGACAAAAAAATCCTAAGTCTCTATTTTTTATGATAATTTTTAAAAATTATCATAAAAGAGGGAGTGATGGTGGCT
>JAYTHP010000162.1:0-3545 GCA_043732485.1 Oligoflexia bacterium | reverse complement strand
CATTCAAAGGACTTTTTTTTCCCTCGCGCCCCTCACCTCCTTGGCCTAGCGACTGCTTACCTTGTTACCGCCGCTACCGCTGCCTCCTCCTTACCTTTGGCGCACGCCGCTGGTGATGAGCACCTGACCTTACAGCCCGCGCAACTCGAGCACCGAGTAGCCATCCCGCTGCGCATGCGCCTCCGGGGTCTTGCTCATGCGGCTTTAAGCCAGGATCGCTTAGCACGCTTCGCACAAAACCAAGCCGACTTAGCACGCTTCGCACAAAACCAAGCCGACCTGGAGTGCCAAGCGCACCGCTGTGGAGGCTCGTCTTGCACAAGGGCCGTCAGCTTTAAAACGGTCAAAGCCCCGCCTCATCCCAGCGCCACACTGCGTGAAAGCGACCTATCGCCGCAAAAGTCAGGCCTGATCAGCGCCCGCAAATGGGATTTCGCCGGGTTTGACGCGCGATTCATGGAAGAGTATTTTGAAACCATTGTTTGCACCGCTGAACAGCCAACGTCCTCAGACCACGTGGGGCAGGGTGCAACGCCACACGCTCCAGCACTGCTCACCGCTCACCAACTGACCAGCCTGGTCCAACACTTTAGCTTGGCACAAGCGCTCACCGATTCCCGCTGCGCAGCCGATCGCGTGGTGGCCTTCAGCACGCGAGAAACCGAAAAGTTCAAAGCTGCACCGACAGCTTATCTGAACACTCAACTTGGCAATGTTACAGCTTATGCTCCCTACGCGGCAAGCAAGCTGGGAATCGCCGCGCTCTTCGGGGCAATGGGATTGCGAGGTTTACTCAGCTATTGCAGTAACCCTATAGCAGGCGATGGAGTCTGCCTTGGTCTGTTTAAGCAGGCGTTTGTCGCTACAGACCTAAACGCCATTATTGGTGCCAAACTGACTCCTTGGATTAAACGAAAAACCTCTGAAAAACTCCCCCACTGGTTACTCAGTGATTCCGCTCGCGACCTCTTTGAGGTAAAAAGCCGCCTAGAATCCTTAGAAGCTAAACTCAAGAGTGAAACTCAAGATAAATTGATGCCCCAAGAAAACAAGGAATACGCCGCTTACCATATTCGACTCCTTAAGGCAGGCATTACACGACTGTCAGACCCCGACAGTCTCTACGCCCGCGGAATGCCTTCGACCATAGAAGAAATCAAAGAAAAACTGAATCGTTTAGACGCTCTTTTACAGCTCCCGTTAACGACCCAAAGGATTGACGCCACCATCGTGAGACAGCAAATGAAGGCACTGACCGCTAACATCGATCCGGCCCTTGCCAACGTACTTACAAGAATTGCTTCGACGATTGCCTATGACTCAGAAACTGATCAACCCTCAAAAAGGATTTACTACTTGAAAGGTCACCCTGGCACGGGAAAAACCTTTCTCGTAAAAGAAATTGCAAAGATTTTAGGACTACCAGTCTTAAAAACTACCGCTGCTGATTCAAATGGTCGTGAAATAAAGTTAATAGAAGATTTAGATAAATTTTTATCAGCCACGTCTCATAAAAATATTATTGTTTTTGTAGATGAAGCAGGTGACTATTTCAACTCCATCAACACAAGCAACCTATTGAGCACTCACACACTCACGGAACTCAAACTCATTTTGGATCCAGTTGATTTAAAAATGGAGGCCAGTCTTGGCGAGAAGAAAGGTTATAGTTCAGAAGGTCCCAAAGCCTATCACGACATTTCTAAAGTTATTTTTATTTTAACAGGGAATCACGACATTACGGACAAGGCGATCAATAGAAGAGCTTTTACCGTTATGTTCCCAAAAGTTTCGCTTAGTAATCGCGAGAATATTGCAGCTATAGTTTGGAAGGACTACGCTAGAGACTTACCACTCACAGGAGATCACAAACGGATTGTTGATGAAATAATTACTAAAACTCATTTAAAATTTGATGGCGTGGGAGAAATGGAGGCGATTATTAGAATTTATATCGTCGAATGTCATCAGCATTCGGAGCAACACTTCAACGTTGAACGCGAAATTCACTCGTATAACGCCACTCTTACACCAAGTTCACCGCCCCCTGAAACCACACCCAATCCCGAGAACTAAACTAACGCCTCGTCTTGGGCAAGCAAAACGGCCGCAAGCTCTTCTGGTGTCGTGACCAGCCAGTCGGGCTGGGACTGGCGTAAGACCTCTTGCGCGTTGTACCCCCAGCTAACCGCAATACTCTTAATCCCTGCGGCCCTTGCTGCCTCAATGTCCCTAATCTCATCACCGATATAGACGATTGTGGCTGGATCTTTTTTATACTTTTTCATGATTCTCTTAATCACTGCGGCTTTCCCGTAGAGACTAGAATCGCCGTAAATGAAGTCAAAGCCCTCCATCTTTGATTGCTGCAAAAAGCGCTCGACGTTGTTTTTGGCGTTAGAAGTGATAATCCCCAGCGGTATGCCCGCGGCTCGAATCTTTGCAATCACTGCAACCATGCCTGGGATCGGTTGCAACAATTCTAACTGCTCACCAAACTGAATTTTAGCCTGCACGAGCATTTGCGGGATCTTTAGGAGCGGGATTTTCAATTCCCGCAAGATCGCCCGCACCGATTGCTGCTTGAGCGCTCCCAAATCACTGAGCTCCACCTTGCGAAAATGATACTGACTGGCCAAGCCATTGACAATCTGAAGCGAGCGCATCTCGGAATCACAAAGCGTGCCATCAAAATCAAAAAGAATCATTCGCTCCATGCTCTCACCTCTTCTTCGTCTTTGCCTTGCAGCTCATCCCACGCGCACACTCACGCTATCAGGTCACGTCTCGTCTCGTCACTTTTTCCAGCCACCAAGCCATCCACTGGCCGCGTTCGTGACAGCCCCAGGCTTAAGCCTCACGCCCCTCTTGCAACCGCTTGAGCAGTCTGGTTCTAATCTGGCCCGCAGAAATGCCAAATTGCTCATACAGCCCAGGCTGCTCGCCGCTTTCACCAAAACAGTCTTGAATGCCTAAGCGCAGCTGAAAAAAGCCTTGGGTGTGTTCGGGAGCGTGACTGGCTAACACTTCTGCCACGACGCTGCCCAAGCCCCCCACCACGCTATGATCCTCGACCGTCACCACGCCTGTCACCTGCGGCAGCAACGCCTGCAAGCCTGCCTCATCAAACGGCTTCAGGCAATGCACACTCCATACCGCCAAATCCACCCCCAAAAGCTGTAAGTCGCGACTCGCTTGCACCGCCTCACTGACGGTGGCGCCAGTGGCTAAGCAGGCAATCCTTCTCCGCTTACCTCGACTTGCCGCGCCAGCGCTCTGGGCTGGCTCATGAATCAGGTGTATTTTTTGTGGCTGAAAGGCGAGTCCTTGGGGAAAAAGATCGGGCACATTTTGACGGGTGAGCCGCAAATAGGCTGGTCCCACCCAGCTTTCGGTGAGATAGCACAAAATTTGCTCCGTCTCAAAAGCATCCATCGGCTGAAAAACCCCCATCAGCGGTAAGGCTCGCATTAACGCCACATCTTCCAGGCCCATTTGCGAGTAACCATCATCGCCAATCCCGACCCCCGCATGCGTCCCCACCA
>JAYTHP010000161.1:0-3549 GCA_043732485.1 Oligoflexia bacterium | reverse complement strand
ACGGCTGGCTGCAAAAGCGTGGTAAGATGAAGCCAATGGATACAAAACAACAAAAAAAATGGTCAGCAGAGGAAAAACTACGCGTAGTCAACGAAACCTGTTACTTAAAGGGTGAGTGCGTTAGGGGCTTATCTCCGTAAGATAGGCCTCCACAGCCCCATGCTAGCAGAATGGCGTCAGGAAGCTCTGCAGGGCTTGAGAGGACCTACGCATCAGCCCGCTAAGCCAAAGAAAGATCAACGCGATACTTTGATCCAACAACTAGAGCAAGGGCCCGGTCTTTACGCCTCAGCTCTTGCTCTAGTTGCTGGATCAAAGTATCGCGTTGATCTTTCTTTGGCTTAGCGGGCTGATGCGTAGGTCCTCTCAAGCCCTGCAGAGCTTCCTGACGCTATTCTGCTAGCATGGGGCTGTGGAGGCCTATCGTATGGAGATAAGCCCCTAACTCCTCACCCTTTAAGTGACAGGTTTCGTTGACTACGCGTAGTTTTTCCTCTGCTGACCATTTTTTTTGTTGTTTTGTATCCATTGGCTTCATCTTACCACGCTTTTTCAGCCAGCCGTACACAGTCGAAATGGCGACGTTTTCTTGTTCACAAATAACTGATATTGTTTAATTTTTCCGATTTAGAACCTTAAGAAGGATCGAGTTTTTAAAGTCTTCTGAAAAGTGATGACGTGCTCGCATTTTGCTCCAATTGACCCCCTAGTTTTGATGACCGAAATGCGACAACTATCCTGACACAGGGGGGGCCGGGGGGTGTATCTGGTATGAGAAAAAACACAGATCCCCTATGCAGACGCCGTGTAAAAAATTTAGAAGAGGAGACGTGAGACGTGAGACGTGAGACGTGAATGATGAGTTTTGATCGAGTAAGGGACAAAAAAAAAGGAAGCCGTACTGAGGCCGTCACGATCTTTGGGTGTGTTTGCGAGACCCTTAGCCTGAAGCGTTGCAGAGCGCTTCTTCGCTCGTGGAGGGGAGACTAAGAGTAGGTGACGCAAGCCAGCGACAAAAATAGGGTTGACAGTGAGCCGATCGTTAAGTTATTATCTCCATCCAATTGAATAAATTGGTCCAATCGAACACTTCCTGGAGCGATTTAGTGAGCAGTTCAGTCATCGAAGACTAACCCTTCGGGTGAAAAATATTTTACAACAAGACGAGAGCAGAGGAATTTTCCATGATGGCGCAAAGTAAAAAGCAGATCACACCAGTCGTAGCAATCAGATCGCTCAGTCTTCTCTTCTTGCTGGTGTTGGCCTTAACGGGCAGCTGGGCTAAAAGCTATGCTGCTGGGGGGGGAGAACCGCCAGATGTCCTGCCTGCAAGGGGCGGCGCATCGCAGGCAGGGGCCGACGCGGAGAGGGCCTCAGGGCTTCAAGCACTTGAGCATCGCTTCAGAGCGCAGCATCGCTTTCAAGAGCTGATTTGGCATCTTGAGGACCAAGGTCGCTTTACTGAAGCCGCCACAGAAAAGCAAAAGTTGCTCGCACTCATGGAGAGCGCTACACCGGTGCGCTCGAGTCTGGGGTTTGAAGCCGTGATGCAGGAAAAAGCTGGGCAAATGGTGGAGCTTGCCGTAAAGCACGGTTACAACCCTGAGTCGCCTGGGCCATTGACGCAGGCGACGCTTGAGGGGATTGCCGGTGATTTTGGACCCTTGGGGCCAAGCTTCTTGCTCATGATGGAGGGGAGTTTGGTGGGTTTTCGTCCGGAGATGCATCTGTTTGAGTATGCAAATTCGGTGCGTATCTTACTCAAGGAGTTGCAGACTGCAGATCTGCACGCAGAAGTGGCAGCGTACCAACTGGATCAGCTTTACCATTTTTCGATGGTTCCGATGACCATCAGCAAGACGATGCAGGGGATGACCGGTATTTTTCAATATTTTATCAAAGATGCCCGCTGGGAATTGTCTTTCGGGGAGGCGGTTGCTCAGCCGGAATCGCAACTGTTTGATAAAATTAAAGTCTTTGATTATCTCACTCACCTGGCAGATCGCTCCCCGCGCGAGCGCAACTACGTCATGACCCCTGAGGGTCGACTGGTGGCAATCGATAATTTGACGTTTAGGGAGCAGGACCGCGATCGAGGTCAATGGTTTGAATTCGTGCAGGAGTTTGAGCAGAATCCGCTCCGGTATCATCTCCCTTGCCCTATCGTTGAGCGATTGCGTAATGTGCCTGAGGAGAGGGTGCGAGCGGCCTTATGTGGACTGGCAAGTGAGAGCGAACTGAGGCGATTTGTCGCAAGAAAAGCCCGTTACTTATCACTGCTCGACCATGCAGAACGCTAGACTGAGGAGCTTGGTAGGCCGTCAGAGCCTTGATGCAGGGATCGGTAGGTGCCCTGAATCAGAAAAAATTTGCTAGCCTGCTGCAGGTACCGTTGTGAAAGGCAGGAGCTGTGGCGAAGAGTGCTATGGTTCTGAGCTCTAGAAGGGTTGAATTTTTAGTAATAGTTTATAGGGCTTAGCGAGTTACTGCAGGTGACTGCAGGGTAAAAAACGCGCTCTGCCTCCTTGCCCACTGAAGGTGACTCTGCTTTAGGTGCCCAGTTTCTCAAAAAGAAACCCACGCCTAGCGGTCGCTTGAGCGCTTTGCTAGTAACTGCGCTTTTGGAAGGTCTCACGCCCTCAAGGGGGGGGCGTGGTAGGGCCAGGGTAGACAAGGGTCCCTGCTGAGCAACGCCTCAGAGGTAAAGCGCTCTCTCTTTTTTTTCTGCTCTACTGAGCTTCAATTGCAAGGGGCTTGATCTCCTCCCTGAATTTCTAGAGCACGGGAGCAACTGAGCACTGTTGTGAGAATAGCTGTGAGAACTAGAGTGGACCCCAGAAACTGGACAGGTTGCTAAGCTATGAAAATCATGGTTTGGTGTCCTGATCATGAAAGGGAGCACAGTGGAAAAGGTACGAAAAAAGTACAAATCAAACCTCAAGGTAGAGGTAGCCCTGGAGGCCCTACGAGGGGAGAGAACGATCAATGAAATTGGCTCTCGGTTCAAAGTGCACCCAGTGCAAGTCAGCCAATGGAAGAAGCAGCTAGCGGAGGGCTTGCCCGAGGTCTTTAGCGCCAAACGGAGGCAACCTGAGGCCTCTCAGGCTATCGCAGGAAAGCTTTACGAGGAAATCGGTCGACTCAAGGTTGTGCTTGATTGGCTGAAAAAAAAACTGCCAGCTTCAGTTGACCTGAGGCGAGCAATGATTGATTAGAACCATCCGCCGTTGGCGGTGGCTCGGCGATGCCAACTGGTCGGACTTTCCCGGTCCAGCCTTTACTATCAGCCCTCTTCGGAAACGGAGGAGCACTTAATGTTCATGCGCCTTGTCGACCAACAGTATACGAAGACTCCGTTTTACGGAAGCCGGCGTATGATGCACTGACTTAAGACCCAGGGTCACCCAGTCAACCGGAAGCGCGTTCAGAGGATGATGCGTATCATGGGCCTTGAGGCGATTCACCCAAAGCGGAGACTGAGTCTAGAGGCGCAGGGGCACAGGGTTTACCCTTATCTTCTAAGGGGGCTGAAGATTGAAAAACCAAACC
>JAYTHP010000160.1:0-3559 GCA_043732485.1 Oligoflexia bacterium | reverse complement strand
CTCTTCGGCCCAGGCCATTGCGCGTTGTTCTGGCACCTGATAATGCTCGACGCTTGTAATGCCGCGAGGGAATACCATAACGCGGTTAAAAATCTGCTTCAAACTCTCTTTAATGACCACTCGCTCGTCTGCTGATAAAGCCGTTACAGGCCCCTCCTGAAGAAACTGCTTCAGCTTCACCGCCGCCTCAGAAGGCCTGACTTCTGAATGCTGGGCCGCCGACTCCAGGCTTGCAACCACCTCCTGCACCAAGGCTGCTCTTCGTGCTCTCAACTCTGGCAACAGGCGATTGCGGACTTCTGGAAAAGATTCAGGTGAGCTACTTGTGATCTGCTTCATCCAGTACTCCAACTCTTCGAATTGCTTTAAAGTATGAGCTGCCTGGACTTTTCGAGCTAAAACCGCCACCATCGCCAGGCATTCCTTCTGATACTCCGGTGGCTGCAAAGCCTCTGGAATTTTTCTAACGAACTGACCAAGACCTTCAAGCTTACTCAGGTAAGCAGGACTCAGCTCTTCTCTGCCCACCGCAAGCTCTTCTTTTAATTTTTTTACACCCGCTGGGGATTGAAAATAGCGGACGAGCGCAGCAAGCGGCGTTTCCGGGTGTGCCTCCGTCAGGGGCTGAGAATTAATTGCCACTATCGACAGTAAAGAGGAGGGAAGACTGCCAATCCGCGAGAGGCGCTGATCATGGCGCCCAAAAAGAAGCTTGGACACGGACCGTGCCTCGAAAGGATCAAAGGTGGCATGCCTTTGATCGATCATCCAAGTCAGCCCAGAATTTTTATTGAGCGTACCACGACTCGACAGAAGATCGCCCCGAATCGAGTCCAGCAGAACGCCCCGGATAAGCCAGTCCAGCAGACTGCAGGGATTTTTCCCATGAACGAACCTTGAGCTTTCATCCAAATACACATCTGCCATCGGGGGAGTGAGGTTCACGCCGTATTTTTGCAGCAGTGTCAGAATCTCTAGAGCCCCTTTTTTGGCTATCGAAAAATTTTGATACCTTTCTAGACCCTCTAAGGCAGCTCCCAGCGGAAAGGAATGCAAGTCGATGACGGTGGCGGCTTCAAGATCAGATCCGTTGACCTTGGCGCCGTGCCTAAGCAAACTCTCCGCGGCCGACGGCTCGGCTAGATCGATGGCGACCAGCAAGGGGGAGCGCAGCGTTCTCAGGTATTTTTCCACGATCGCAGCAGGAGCAATGCTTTTCTCAGGTCCAGGTTGCGCCTTGCTAGCGATTGCTTGGAAGTCCGCAGGCGGAGGATAGTCAACGGGAAACCCCTGCTGGGCGAGAGCTGCAATGAGATCTGGTTTGTTGCGATAGACCGGACCGAGCAAGAGTGCAGCGCCTAGACGAGCCTGACCGTGCTGGTGAGGATCGGCCGTAGCCAAGTTTGGCTTGATCACCGCTGGCTTGATCAAATGATCCACTAAGTAAAGAAATACCTTCGGGTCGCGATTTGCAGCCGCGCGAAAGAGGAGTTTCGCAGCTAATTTAATCCTGGCAGGTTGATCTTGATGCAAGAGGTCTCCTTGCCTGTCAGCAAAATAAGCGAAGAAAATTTCGTCAGCACTTATTTTTTGTCCTGATTCAACTGAAAAAAAAGCTCTCCCATAGTCCCCTTCCATCAAGGCAGTGAGATGCTCCAAGGAGCCCTCGCGAGCTGCGGCATTCAGCGCGTGCCAGTGCTGCAAAAACTCGGCGCTGTGCATACCCATAACGCTTTGGCTCTCAGAATCCGTAATCCGCATTTGCCTCATAAACGCAGGCTCCCATGCCTCCTGCTGAGGACAGCCGTCTGAATCATTGACCGCAGTGGCATCGCGACTAGCAGGAAGGGTTGAGGCCATGCGAGACGGACCTCCTCCCGCTTGCGCGACTGATCCGAGCTGCAAAGACAACCCTGCAAACGCTAGCAACAAGATTGTCGCCTTGTGCAACAGCACAAAGGGTCCCTCACGCCTGCTCGCAACCGCTCGCCCTAAAGCCACTTGAGAGCCTAAACATTTTTTCCAATTACTGATCGTTCCCATCACTTGCTTCTCCTTTGCAGCTCTGTCTGCTACTCTGGCATTGACCCTTTTTGTCCACGCACTTTTTCCTGCGATTGCGGCCCGGCGCAACAAGGCGCCAGACGTCGACCCTTTAGGCCCCTTTTTATCCAGCGGTCGTCCCAAAGCACGCACTCCTTAACACTGCACAGAGTGCGCCAAGCTCTCACTCCTGGCATCAAAGTGCGCAGGTCTTTTACGACACCCCCTTCCCTTCGCCGGACGATTGCACCGACAGGCGCGACCACCGCTTGCCAATGTTGCTGATATTATTAACTATATTATTAAAAATATTGATCACGAGTGCACAACAGCTGGGTTCGGCGGGGAGTAAAAAAGAGTGGCGAACACCGAGCAAGGAACCAATCCAGATGGCCCCCGGGAAGACATCGGCGCAAGCCACTCATGCTAAAAAAGGTTCGGTAAGAGTTTAGTCAGGTTTCAATCCATCAGTACGACACCTGTTTAACCTTTCGTCACTCCAGGCGCGTGTCAGGGGTGCTCGAGGCTGTTTCTATCACTGTGTCCAAGGGGCCCCCTTAAGTGGGAAAGAAGGTCGCGCCTTGAGGCTAAGCAGGGGCCTTGACTCATACTTCTTATGCTTTCTACCTTACGCATCCCAATCCCTCGCCGGGCCTCGAGACTCCGTCTATGGGAGTGCACGCTGCGGTTGCGAACCCTCAAAGCCTCGGTAAAGCATCGGTCCTACCCAAGCTCGCACTTAAGCTTAATCTTCTGACAACTCCACACACCAACAAAGAAGGCCGGGCAAGCGAACGCTGATGTTGGGGTTGACTTTTTAATGTGCTTTGACCGGTCTTCAGAGCCTTCTTGCTAAAGAGGAAAGCCTTCACACTTGGACACCTGGGGGAAAATGTCACTGCCAGGAGTCGCCCTTCACGCTCACGCCCCATACCCTCAAACCCGGGCCCGCGAAACACCCCCTGAAGGCAGCCAAGACAGCGGCAGGGAGGTTTCGCTGCCGCCTTACTGAGCAGCGGAAAGACGGCGTTAGCCAGTCGTCGCCTTCGTGGCCATCGACATGCGCTGATCACCTTTCTTGCTCAAACCGTTTAGCTCCAAAGCGCGCTCTTTACTTCCTCCACCAGGGGTGCAGGCCAGGTGCAAGCTTGTACTGCTTGGCTTCTTGCGAGCGCGAGGGTTCAAAAGCTGCTTTTTTTCCGAGGTTAAAGTTAAAATCCTTACCGCAGTGGGCGTTAGGACAAATCATGTGATTGCACCCCCCACCCTCTTGCAGCGGAGTTTTCTCTACCATCAAGCCACAATGCGGACAAGGCCTAGCGCGTCCGTCGAGAAAATGATCGCGAATCTGGTGCCCCTCTCCTTCTGCGAGTGCTTCTCCTGAGTCTTCTGCTGTTGCGGCTACCCCAACCGGCTCCTGACAGACCGGGCAAGCGTGCCCAGCACCAGGGTGCTCGTCCGTGAGCGCCCCTAAGTATTGACTCAAGAGGCTTGCCGCTGCCTTCGGCCGCTCTTG
>JAYTHP010000159.1:0-3613 GCA_043732485.1 Oligoflexia bacterium | reverse complement strand
AGGAAGGGTCCGGGAGCGCAGCTCTCGGGGGAGCGAGTTTCGGCGCTCCGTAGTTTGGCACCAAACTACTTGCTTGCACCTTCCTCTTTTTACCTTCCAACCCCTCCTAAACCCCGCCCTTTTTTCGCCCATACTTCCTCACACTCAAAGACCTCACCTAGGAACTTCCCCCACTTGCTCTCCGTTACTAATTTCCGCTCGCTCCACCCATCAGCGACCCCGAACCCGGGTTCCCCTCGAATCGAAGATCAGTTTTTAGCGTCTGCCGTATTGACGCCCAGAGACAAGAAGATCCACAGACTTAATTCCCGATTAAAACATTTCGATACAGTCGGATCTAAAACCACACTCAAAGATCAGACGCAAGCTGGCAAAGATCCGCAGAAAAACTTCCTCATAAAAGAAGAGTAAAAAGATTGTCTATTGATCTTCACCTGCGAGGGGCCTAAACCCGGAAGAGTTCCAATCTGGGTTCCTCATCCAGCCTCAGCGCTCCCCCCATTATGCCCAACATTAGAAGACTGAAACAGTATGCTATTGTGCCTGCTCGATGCTCCGGGTTTCGTGATGGGATTACTGATAGGAAATCCAAGACGTGAATCTCCAGATTTTCAAAAAGGTGCACTATCCATTTGCTATCCATTAATAGTGTACCAATTTTATCATCTATCAAAATCCCTTCCCCGCTCCCCGCCCGGCTTAATTCTCAGTTTGCTATAGTCTAAAATTTGACCAATTCTGTCTTCTATTGCTTTGCACAAAGCCTTGTCCGCACTTAATTAGAAGATAAAATCACTCAGGTTTTAACTGAGAGCAGCTCGCACGATTTTAACCCGCGTGATGCGCGAGACCTTCGCGGCGGTAGTAATTAGTTCACCGGCAGGGCTTCGTTTGACTCTCAAAGTCTCGACAAGAGACGGGGTCTTTTAAAGCACCTGCATCCTTTAAAGACCCCGTCTATCCATGGCCCAAGCTAAAACGCTAACGCAGGGTGCAGAATAGGGCGCAGAATTGAAAATCCGCCAAGTAAAAACCACCTAAAAAACGGCACCAAAACCCGCCAATCCTTTACCAGAAATCCTTCGCCGCGGTAGTAATTAGTTCACCCACCTTCGCCACCACCCAACCGACCACTGTGTGACAGGGTCATTTAATGACCCCATTGGAAACTCGTTAGATTGGGGAACTAGGTGGATGCCCTTACCCTAAAAAACCGCAGCAAAACTCGCCGTCCCCTCGCCAAGGCTCCTTCGCAGCGGTAGTAACTATTTCACCGGAGGGCTTCTTTTGACTCTCAAATTGGCACATGAGCAAGGCTTGGCACTGCGGTGACCACCCCCTCCGCCGTCCGGAAACTAGAATTAAGTCTTGCCTCGGAGAGCCTCAGCGGTTGTCCGAGCCTGACTATAGGATGCCGATGCCACAGTCTTTACCTTAAAGGAGAGAAATTAGAGTCGGAAAACCGTACGAAAAGCTTTCATTACCAACCTTACCGCCGCAAAAAGCCACCTTTTTGCGGTCTGATCTATGCCTTGCTGTTGACAGGTCAGGCTAGCCTACGTCCTGAGTTCCCGAGAAGAGCCGACTGGCCCCTGTCCTCGGCGCTATGGTCCCGTCTAAACCGCTATAAATGGCCGCCTTCAATTACGCCGCTTCCAATTGTTTACCATTGAGACTAAAAAGAGCCAACTGAGTTAGGCTATGAGGAAAATTTTTTCTTAGTAGGCTCCCGGGATTGCTCCCGAGAGCCCCTCACAGAACCGTGCGTGCGGCTTTCCCGCACACGGTTCTTCAAATAAACTCACATTGCGAAGCTAAAACTCAACTGGTTTCTCGCTTGGGCGATGCGAGGCTTTGGGATAGGAAAACGTAGCAGGATAGCCGACATCTTGGGCCACCCGACGTAACTATTCCTCCCTCTCCGGCCTAGCCAATTCTTCCAGGTTTGCAAGCAAACGCGGTAAAATTGCTGCAGCGCGTGGATGTTATGGCTGCGTCCATAGTAGCCATAACATCCCAAGACCATCTGTCGCAACCTCGTATATTGCACTGACAGCGGTAAGTGACTGTTATTCTTAAATAATTAACCGACCTTCTTCAGTCCTCGGCTCAGTCTTTTACCCATGGTCTTCATCTTCACTGTGAACTTCCCTTTTTGCGATCTTGCGCCGTAAACGGTAAATCCTAGGAAGTTGGGTGGAGACGTTTGCTTGATGTTACTTTTGTGCCAAGCAGATCTTCCGAATTCTATAATTCTCGTCTTCTCTGGGTGCAACGTTACGCCAAACTTTCCGAACCGCTGTGCCAATCCCGCATGGAAGCGCAGGGCATCTTCGTGGTAAACGAACGTGACGATGAAGTCATCACAAAACCGGTACAGCTTTATGGGACCCCTCATCACAGGTTTTACCGCGTTTTCTACCCAAAGATCCAACACCTCGTGCAGATAAATATTGGCCAAGATAGGACTGATCACCGATCCCTGAGCCAGCCCCTCCTCCGATGACAGTAACCGGCAATTCTCAAAGACTCCGACTCTGAGCCACTTGCCAATCCAACGCAAGAAATTGCTGTTGCTGATCCGCTGACCCAGCATCTCTTTCAGCTGTTCTTGCACAATGCTATCAAAACAGTCGCAAATGTCCGCTTCCAGCACCCAGTTCACATCACTGAAAATGATGTCTCGCTAGATCGCATCCAAGGCATCATGCGGTCCCAGGCTAGCACGGTAGCCATACGAGCAGGGAAGGAACAAAAGCTCATATAGTAACGACAGCAAGTGTGCTGCTGCTCGCTGAACAATCTTGTCCTCCAATGCCGGAGTCGCAAGCGACGGCGTCGCTCCCGACTCCTTGGCAATGAATACCCTTTTGAGCGGCTGGGCTCGATAACGCTTTTCCTTCAGCCCCACCTGGTAATCGTTGACGGTGACGCCATCTATCCCGGGTGCAGCGTCGTGGAGCAGTTGCTTGAATGCTCATCCTAGCATCTCCTCATCAACCTAATGAGCAAGGCTCTGTACTCGCATTTGTGGATGTCTTCGCGCTCACTCTGCTAGTCGATTGAGTTTTGTTGATAGCCTCTCCTGTAGGATAACTCCAGGCCTATTTTCTTCGATCGATGCGCTCATTCGCTTCTCCCTTCCCTTCACTGGGTCCTGGTCATCTCAGTTCCGGTGTCCCAGCTTCATCGGTAATATAGAGTTGTAAGATTGCCTCCAATCATCGGGTCGGCTAGGGTTTCCCTTGCTTTTCTCTACTCACCACCGCCAGGTCTGCCGGGGCAAGCCCCCGACCGCATGTTTCGTGCCGAGAATCAAAGGCTTTCCCAGGTTCCTGACGTTCCCTTCACCGCGTTTGCTCGGGTCTTAGACTCCGGCCAGGGATTTGGACCTCTTCTCCAAACCTGCTGCCTCATTGCACCTTAATAACGGTGGAGACCCTGACGACTAAATATTTCTGAGATCATCACTTCAAAGCCGCTGCACTTGCTGTTTACGCTTCAGAATGACGGTTAACCGCCATCCAGCAAGACTCTCTACCAGAGTTCCATAGCGGGCTTTAGCTGGGTTGGAGTTTCACCAACTGGGCTCGTATAAAGAGTTTCAAATTAT
>JAYTHP010000158.1:0-3633 GCA_043732485.1 Oligoflexia bacterium | reverse complement strand
TTAATTAAATCCGTCAAATTAAACTTCTTGAAAATTTCCACCCCGTAAGCTAGTTCAGATAAATTCAGTTGATGCGACAACTATCCTGAAAGTCACCGTAGGTGCTGAGTATTGCACCAATGCTCGAACTTAACCATCCAAGCGACGCTCTCCTCCAGTGCTGCAAAAGGCTTCGAAGGAAATAGTTTACAATATTTTTCGGTCCTAAAAAGAACCTCTGAAAAAGGGTTGTCGTCGCTAACCGCGGTCGGAGAGAACGAAGAGGCAACGCCCAATCTTTGCATGGTCAAAAGCATGGTTGATCCCTTCATGGCGCCACCATGATCAGCGTGAAGAACCAATTGATTTCTATCAATATTTTGCCTGATACACATTTCGTTCAGTAAATCGGCAGAAAGCTCCCTCGCCTCTCGGTCGTGAATCTTCCAGCCCACAATTTTTCGCGAGTAAATGTCAATAAAGAGATAAAGGTAGAAATAAAGACCTCTCACTGTCGTTAGGCTACGCTTGCGTCATTTTAGCTAAACTATGATATTCGGAGTTTGCAAAACGGGCTCTTAAGAAGGATAGAGTTTTTAAAGTCTTCTGAAAAATTATGACGTGAGCGCATTTTGCTTCAATTGACCCCCTAGTTTTGATGACCGCAATGCGACAACTATCCTGACACAGGGGTTTCAATTGTCCGCGTTGAGCGAAATGAGGAGGTACGGCCCTACTGACCGCCCTAGCCTCGCAGAGACCGTGGGCGATCTCGCCTTCCCTGTCTTTCAAGCGTTGATCACGAAAGCGGCTCAAGCAGAGGTGCTGCGCAACGACGACACCTGGATCTGCGTCCAAAGCCTACCGCTTGCAGCTCCTCCGCCCTCAAAAACTTTTTACCCCTCTTTTAAAAAAAAACAATTTCGGGAAAAAGTAATAATCAATAAAAAACAAATGATGCGTGAAGCAGCTCAAAAAAAATAGGGGAATAGAGTAATCAACGCCCACTCTTCTTGCTCACTTTTTTTATCAAAGTTATCGCCTCACTGTTTTCCGAAGACCATTACTGATCTGACGGGGGATATAGGTGATGCCGCGCCCCACTGCGTGAGTCGCGTTATTCACGCCCTCTCTCACAGTTTCGGCACAAATCATCCTGACCGTTTTATAATACCCTGGATCGCGATTCATGTTGAGGTGAGCAATTTCCCGCAAACGGGTAGAAAGCGGATTATAGTCGTAATGATACTCAAGCCAGGCTGCAGCCTTATCCGGAGCGAGGCAATAAACTGCAGTCCTTCGCTGCTCGGGGGCCGTCAAGCAGGTGGTAAATTTTTTGCCCGAGGAATCTGTTATGACTGACTGTAAAATACCCCGCTCTTCTGCAGCTTCTCTGCGCACCTGATAACCGCGAGCTGTTTCCGTCGCTTTTTGACCAAGCCGGGTTAAAGTTCTTGAGGCTCTGTGAAGTAAATCAGCACGGTAATCATGAAAATCAGCCATGAGGCTGTCACGATGGGCAGCAAAGCCATTAGCAACTAAATGGTTAGGGAAAAAATTGGCCACCGCTGACATTCCATGATAGATCGCAACGGGCGTCAATGCAACGCCTGAGACGATCAGCCAGGGATGATGCCTCATGAAGTACTGGAGAATCGCCCCACCCCCGTAGACTTGTCCAGCGGTCAGCAGAACGCCGATGGTTTGTTGGACACGATTCGGCTCGACGTTCTGATCAACGTTCTCATGACGATCCATCATCGCAGCAGCATCTTCTGCTATAACCCCTTCCGCTTGCGCCACTAGTCTCGGGTGAACCTGCTGATCACCAACTCCTACTGCTGCTACACCTGCTGCACCAATGGGGTCTACTGCTTGAGGATTCATTGCAATCGGTCGAGCAGCAGCAGGCATCATGGCGTAAACGAGCTCACCGTGCAGCAGGAGTAGCGTGAACAGTACCTTCAACGCTGCTCTTCCTTGCTTTGGCCGCAAAAATATCGTTAAGTGATCAAAATTATTGATTTTTATCATCGCAAAACTCCTTAAACCTACTTTTGGTAAGACCTACCACTCCCGGGCCTGTCACTCCCGAGGAAGAAGCCGTCTTCATTCTAAACCCTCAGTTCACTGCGCATCGCAGTGAAGCAAAGTGAAGCGAAGCAAGCTGAGGGAGTGCAAAAAGTGCACCAAACGACCACGCTTTCTCAGGGGTTGGCAGTTTGAGGACCCACGCAGCTTGAGCAGTGACCTGAGCCGCGAACGGCCAAGAAGAAACGCACACCCAATTTTGCAAAGTTTCTTTGGTAGGCCTAAAGACAGCCCTATCCCGCACCTCCTGCTTGCTGTAACCTCCCTCACACCCACCCATCTGCCACCTCCTGAGGAGCGTTAACCCGAGCGCTTCGCTACTTTTTTCTAAAAAAGAGCTCTCGTGAACCTCAGCTCCTTGTGCTAACGTAAGGTTCAAAGGGGAGAAATTCATTAAGCGACCTCCGGGTGAACAAGTGAGTGAGCAAGCGCGCCTTACGCCAGGAGGGCACTGCAAGGTGCCCCCACTGACAGCGCTACTAAGAAAAGTTTACGAAGCGGCCCTTTAAAGAAAGCGACCCTCAGAAAGTGTCTATTTTTTTGACACTTGTTACAAAACTAACCTTTTTCCTAGCTCATAAAGGAGGCCCCCGATGATATCTCTCAGCCACGGCCGCTCGATTTGGAAGGAACTTAACCCCTCTCTTGAGCAGCTCAATCAGCGCAGTGACGGGAGTATTCACCAGGCGCTTGGCATTCGCTTAACGGCCCTTCGGGAGCAAGAATTAGAAGCAGAGATGCCGGTTGATCGCCGCACCTTGAATCCCTTAGGCGTCTTGCACGGCGGGGCTTCAGCCGTGCTGGCTGAATCGATCGGGAGCCTTGGCTCGCTTTTAGTGGTAGGTGACGATTTTTTAGCTTTTGGGATCGAACTGAATTGCAGCCATCTCCAGTCGATTCAATCAGGATCAGTGCGTGGAGTGGGTCGACCTTTACGCCTTGGGAAATCCCTCCATGTTTGGTCGATTGCCATTCACAGCACTGCCCCTTCGGCAGAGTTGCTTTGCTCAGCGCGCTTAAGCGTCATGATTAAACCGAAAAAAAGACTTTAAACGGCATGCGACCCACGAAAACAGGAGCGAATTGCTGAGCGCACTTGCTTGAATTTGCGCGAAAAATAGGTTTGAGCATTCGCCCGCACCTCGGAGACATACTGGCTGATGCCAATGTTGCGAAAAAAAGCATGATGGGTTCTTCGGAGCTCGGCAGCCTCCTGCTTATAGCGAGTCTTCTCCGTGCGATGGTGGTCTATTTTGGCTCTTAAGTCTGCTTCCCGCACCTCATAAGTAGCCTCAAACCGCCTTAAGTCGGCCTGCTGGACATGTTGGTCAAACAGGCGTCTGAGGGGAAGAAAGCGCCCTGCAGGCTTTGCCTCAGCCCTTGCGTCCCATTGCCGTCTGAGCTCATAATGCTCCTCAAGTTTTTTTTTATAGTAATCCTTCTTCGCTCTTTCCGTTTTGATCTTGGATTCTTTTTCATGCAAGTCTAAGGGATACCAAATACCGGCAGGGACCTGGTAGGTCGGATGATCCCACGCCAAAACTGGCTTAACCCCAACACCAC
>JAYTHP010000157.1:0-3651 GCA_043732485.1 Oligoflexia bacterium | reverse complement strand
CGACCCTTGGGTGGGCAAGAATAAGTTTTTGCGTCAGGCACTGAGCGTGGCGCTGGATCGCAATCAATGGGTGAGCTTGTTTTTCCCTCATCCCGGCCGGGTGGCCCACGGGTTTTGGCCGCAAGAGGAGCCAGCGGAGCAGGCAAAGGTGAAGGGTGCGGCGGCCAAAGCGGGGTTAGCACCAGGTGAGGGGAAGCTGAGAAGTGTTTGGACCCAGTGGAACCTGAAACTGGCCAAAGAGCTGTTAGTGAAAGCCGGGTTTCCAGGCGGCGCGGGATTGCCGCCCTTAGAGTACGCAAGCCTGAATGATTCCCTGAGCATCGAAATGGCTGATGAGTTACAAAAACAATGGGCCGTGATCGGGGTGCGCTTGAATCTAAGCTTCTACTCTCCTCAACAGTTGCAAAAGGTCTTAGCAAACCGCGAAGCACAGATTTGGCTCCTTGCAGGGCCTTGGCCGATGGAAGGACCTGACCCAACGGTGGCACAGCTGCAGTTGCTTGATAGTTTTGCGGGCGGCAAAGAGCGATTACCCTGGAATCCCGGTGGTTTTAGCAGCCCTGGGTTGGAGCAAAGTTTGGCGCGGATGGAAAAAACGCTCCTGGCCCACCCGCTTGCGGCCCACGGCAGGGGGGGGGTGAGGAGGTGGCAACGGCAGCTTTTTAAGCTGCATCGCTTGCTGGTTGAAGAGTGCCCCTTGATTTTAGGAGGGTATTATCGCAAGTTAGTTGTTGGGTATCCCCAGTCGTCGCTTGCGCCTCAGCGCTATCGACCTTGGATTCCTTTTTCCTACGAAAGTCGCAAGTTTTACCATAAGCTACCTGAGGCAGCCCCACGTCCCGTAAAAGGGAGCAGCAAGAATAAAACTGCGGCAGCAGCAGGCGGCGGAGGGGGAGGGGGTGAACCCTCGTTCTCCCAACCAGAACCAAGACCTGGGGGGTCAACCGAGGGGTCAACCGAGGGATCAAAGGATGCAGGCAGACTGAGATGGAACCCAAAAAAACGCAGCAGCAGCAGCCAAACTCTCCCCCCTGCCCCGCGTTAAAAGTGGAAGGACTGAGTACGTCTTTTTTTACGGCGCAAGGGGAAATTAAAGCCGTCGAGCAGCTGAGCTTTGAGGTCTTGCCCGGACAAACCTTAGGCATCGTGGGAGAATCCGGCTGCGGTAAAACCGTGGCAGGCCTTTCCTTGATGCGCCTGATTGCGTCACCTTACGGGAAGATTGTGGGCGGGCGGGTGCGGTTACAAGGGCGTGACCTTTTATCGCTCCAGGCTCATGAAATGCGTCACATTTGGGGTAACGAGATGTCGATGATTTTTCAAGAGCCGATGAACTCCTTAAACCCCATGTTCTCCATTGGTTCACAAATTGCTGAAGTTTTAGAAGTGCATCGCTCCTACCGGCCTGCTGAGGTCTATGAGCGGGTAGTGGAGGGCTTGCAAGCGGTGGGGATTGTTGCGCCTGAGAAGCGCTATCATGATTACCCGCATCAACTCTCAGGCGGTATGCGGCAGCGGGTGTTAATTGCCATGGCCTTAATCTGCGGCCCCAAAGTGCTGATTGCCGATGAGCCAACCACGGCGCTGGATGTGACGATTCAAGCCCAGATTTTGGAGTTACTGAAAAAACTCCAATCCCAATTAGGTATGGCGCTGATCTTGATCACGCACGACCTGGGAGTGATTGCCGAAGTGGCCGATCAAGTAGCGGTGATGTATGCCGGACAAATGGTGGAATTGGGCTCAGCCTCGTCGGTGATTTTGCAGCAAGAAGCGGAGCGCCGTAACTCCATGCCTTACACGCAAGGGCTGTTGGGCAGTTATCCTAGTTTTGATCCCCAAGGCAGCGCCGGACCCAAGCAGCAGCGGCTAAAAACCATCCCAGGGTTGGTGCAATCGCCCTTGGATCGTCCGCCCGGGTGTCGCTTTCATCCACGCTGTGGCGAGGGAATCCCGCAGTGTCAAATCGCAGTGCCAGACTTACGCGAGCTCTCGCCGCGGCATTGGGTGCGCTGTATTCGGAGAAATTAAGTGAACCACCCTCGTCATCCTCTACGTCCTCCTCTCTCTTCACCTCCTTCTGCCCTCGTTCCTTCCGAGGGCTCGCGTCTCGGGCCACCCACCGCTACCGCCGTCTCCTCGGCCCGCCCTACCCCATTGGTGGAAGTCCGTGGGTTGGTGAAGCGTTATCCGGTGACCCGAGTAGCCTCCTCTCTCCCCCACAACGCCGGGCTTGCAGTGAATGGCGTCAGCCTTGAGCTTGCAGTCGGTGAAACCTTGGGCTTGGTCGGTGAATCGGGTTGCGGCAAGTCGACCTTGGGTCGGTGCTTGCTTCGACTGATTGAGCCTAGCGCGGGGCAGATTTTTTTTAAGGGCCAAGAGATCACCCGGCTCAACGCTCAAGCCTTGCGCAAGTTGCGTCGGCATTTTCAGATGATCTTTCAAGATCCCTACGCCGCACTGAACCCGCGGCTGACGATTGAAGAGACCTTGCTGGAGCCGCTGGAAGTCCATCAGCTGGGGCGGGATCGCTTTGAACGCAAGGAGCGGGTATTGAAGTTGCTAGAGGGGTGTGGTTTGCCCGCCGATTGTCTGCCTAAATACCCCCAAGAATTTTCAGGGGGTCAGCGTCAGCGCATTTGCATTGCTAGGGCTTTGGCCGCTCAACCGCAATTGATTGTTTGTGATGAGCCGGTGTCGGCGCTGGATCTTTCCATTCAAGCACAAATCATGAATTTGCTGCAGGATCTGCAAGCCTCCCAGGGTCTGACTTACTTGCTGATTGCCCATGATCTCAAGGTGGTGCAGCACTTAGCCGACCGGGTGGCGGTGATGTATTGCGGGCAAATCGTCGAACTGGGCTTGCAAGAAAATCTCTACCGCAACCCTCAGCATCCCTACACGCAAGCCCTGCTCGCGGCCGTGCCACTGCTCAAAGCCAAAAGCCAGCGGCAAGAAGAGGTGACCCAACAGGGGGTGAGCGGCGACAGCGGCGGCGGTGGGGTCGCCCACAAGCTTGGGCAGGGTGAGCGCCCCTCGGTGCAACCGCAAGGCTGCTCGTTTCAGGCGCGCTGTCCGGTGGCGTTTGAGCGGTGTCGCACCCAGGCGCCTGAGCTTAAGCTCGTGCCGGGAATGACTGGCCACCACGTAGTGGCCTGCCATCGCGCGCCCTCGGGAGAGAACGGCGACGGTGGTGGTGGTGGCGTTGGAGTTAAATCAGCTCCGGGTTAATTTTTCCTACTTCCGTCACCAGCGATTTTAGCTCTTGAGCGCGACTTTTTTGGGCAATCATCAAGGTCGTGCTATTTTGGACGATAATCAGATCCTCGACCCCGAGGAGTGCCACCAGCGTGCCTGGGGCATCAATGATGTTGCCTTGCGACTCGAGCGCCACGAGTTGTCCTTGGCTAATGATATTGTTGCCTTGCTCGAGCTTGAGGATGGAGCCTAGAGTTTCAAGCGAGCTCCAGGTACCTAAGTCATCCCACCCACAGCTGAGGGGCACGGTCACCACGTTTTGCGCTTTTTCCATAATGCCGTAATCAATGGAGGTCATCGGAAAGCGGGCAAAGGCTTGGTGTACGTCTTGGTGCGTTTCCTCCCAGATAGCTTGCATCTCCGGCATCCAAGTCTGGAAGGCTTGTAAAATCA
>JAYTHP010000156.1:0-3670 GCA_043732485.1 Oligoflexia bacterium | reverse complement strand
GGTTCACCCAGGTCCTGGGGTGGTGCCACAGAGTCTGCTCCTCCCCGCTCGAAGACGTAGACGCAAGGCTTGGGTTTTGTGCAAAGCCAAACGGGACGACTTCAATCTCGTCGACACCGTCTTGATGGATATCAATCAAATAAGTCTTAATGTCTTGCACCGCAAAGCTTGGTTCAAGACGGTTTAAGGCCCAGGCATAGAGCGCAAGTTGCGCTTGATAAGACCGCACGAGACGTTTTGCCCGCATCTTTTTGGCTTGAGGGGAGCTAATTTTCTTTGCGGCACCAGGCGGCTGCGGCGCCGCTTCAGCTGAAACCTTAAAATCAAGCAGCATCAGCTGACCTGCCAGCTGCACTACCCGGTCGATGGTTCCGACCAAAATCTCGCCCTCAAGCTTCACTTCAAAGCTCAGCTCACGCCAACTCTGCCCTCCGGCTTGCCGGAGCCGCTCTCCCATCCACGGCGATTGCTGCATCCACTCGATGAGAGGCTTGGCAGTAAAGACGTCGGGACCTACCGCTTGCTCTAACGCAGTGAGGCCTGCCGGATCTTCGGCCGCTAAACAGGCATGCACCTGTGTTCCCAGCTCCTGCGCAGGGGAGGGCGTACTTGCAGCCAGGGTAGTTGCCGAAGCCAGCATCTTGAATTGATAAGCAAGCGGACAGCGAGCGAGCAGCGTCCACTCACTCACACTATGCCTCGTTCGCTTTAAAGTTACTTGCGGAAAAAAACTCTGCTTCAAGACTTGAGTGGCTGAGGTAAGGCTTAGGGTGGTTTGCGGCGTGACGAAAGGTGAGGCGGGCGGCAAGCCACCCTCACCTTTCTCCTCTTCCACCTCTTTGAAGGCTTGTCGGTCTTGCTCTGGCTGAAAGCTGACCTTTTGCAGCAAATGGGAATTGGCTTCGATCCACTCGCGCCAATTATCCTTGAGGTAGCAAGAAGCGAGCGATTCACTGGGGGACGCGTCGAGGTTGTGCTCAGAAGCCGGCTCCGGCTGGGTGGAGGCTGCGCGTTTGCTAGCGGCTTTTTTCAGTGAATCCGTGAGTTGCAGACACACCAGCGTGAGTCGGTCTTGGGCACGCGTGAGTGCGACATAAAAGAGCCGCTTACTCTCGGCTAGGTTTTTTTTCTCCTCCAGGCTGCGCCAGAAAATTTCCTCGGTGTTTTTACGGTCGCGTTGACCCTTGAGCGTCCGTCCTCCGAGATAAACCCCCAAGGTGCGATCCCAGCAGAGTAAGGGCATGTCGCTTCGATGGGTAGTCCCTGAAAAATCCAGCAACACGACGTGCTTAAACTCCAATCCCTTAGCACCGTGCAAGGTCAGGACTCGCAATTGGTTCCCCAACTGGGGTGGGGGAACGGCTGAGGCACGCTCACCAGCGGCAACGGCTGAGCTCAGCTGACCAACAATGGCTGCAAAGCGCAAACCCTGGAGGCTCAGCTCCTCAACCCGGTGCCAAAGTCCAAGCAGCGGAACCCAAAGTTCGTCTTGCAGCTGCTCCTCAGCGCATCCTAGCAATGCACTGGAAAAATCACTGGCTAAGTCCTCTCCCCCCGGGGGGTCTTGCGCGTTCTCTTGCTGCAGGCTGGGCACAGCGCTATCCGGCTTCCAGTGGGCACTGGCCTGCAAATCCTGCTGTTCACTGACCAGCACCAGCAAGAGTTGCCCGGGACTCACGGCCTTGCCACAGTAAGGTTTCAGTTTGCGGGCTAGACGGTAAGAGGAGCTAAAAAAAGGCTGCCAAAAGGTCGGATCCACTTTCACCCAAGCGTCTAATTCTTGGTCAGTGACCCCGACCCAAGGCGCCCTTAAGAAGGTTGCGCCGGAAAAGCTATGGGCAGGCTGCGCCCACCACTTGAGGAAAGCCACCAGCTCTTGCACTCTGGGGTCTTCCCAAAATAGCCCACCACTGCTCATACTGAGCGGGATGCCTTTAGCACTGAGCGCTTGGAACCACTTCTCGTTGCCACGAATTTTGCGCACCAAGAGCGCCGTTTCACTGAGTTTAAGCCCGCGCTTCATCTCGGCAATCAACCAATCGGCTAGCTCATGCGGCGTGGTGATTTCCAGCATGATGACACTTGCAGGGTCATGAACGGGATGCTGCTGGGTTGAATGCTGTGTTAAAGAATCGCCTTGATCCTCCTGCGCAAACGACACTCCTCCCCCCTCACGGGTGGGCTGTAAGGCCACAAAGCTCATGTTTGAAGCGGCAAAGGCCTCACCACACACTTGATTGAAATACGCAATCAGTTGCGGTTTACTCCGAAAATTCAGGGTGAGTGCAAACTGCAGCGGCAGTTTCTGGCAAAATTCCTCAAACAGCGTTAAATCAGCGTCCCGAAAGCGATAAATCGACTGTTTAGGATCACCCACCACGCAAAGATTTTTTAGCCCGTCTTGCGCCAGCCGCTCGACAATTGAGGCTTGCCGAGGGTTCGTGTCTTGAAACTCATCGACCACGATGAACGCAAACCGCTGCTGGTAATCCGCCCTCACAAACGCAACTTGCAGCGCCCGGTCGGCGGCCTTCTCAAGGTCAGCAAAATCCAAGACACCCTGGCGCTTCTTGAGGCGCTGGTATTTGGTCAAGGCCCAACTGGCTAACAGAAAAAGTGCTCTGGCCGCAGGATCTTGCGCCTGCTCCAGGTGGGTTAAGACCCCAAAGCCTGCGAGATCGCGCACCCGACCCAGCAGCGGCAGTAAGGTGTTGCGAGTTTCCCGCTCATGCAACTGCCGAAAGGCACTTTCCGCTTCGGCGCTCAGCGGATCGAACCACAAGGACTCAAGCGCTTGACCCCAAACATGATCTGCCTCGATTTGCGTTAAAATCCGCTCATCGCCATCACAGCCCGCCTCTTGCGGGTACTCTTTCAAAATACTCGCACACAGTCCGTGGATGGTTTGTACCCAGTGCCCCTGCAAGGAGAGTTTTTGGTCTAAAAACAACTTGCCCAGTTTGAGCTTCAGATCCCTGGCCGATTTCTCGGTAAACGACACGGCGATGAAGCGGGCCTTAGGGTTCTTGTGAACGAGCAGCGCACACTTAGAGACCATGGTGGTGGTTTTGCCGGAACCTGCGCCTGCAATCACCGCCATGCCGGCGCCCCAACTTTCTAAAATGGCTTGTTGTTGCGAAGAAAATTGCATTATTTTTACCTACCGCTGCCCTCAAACAGAGTTGTGTTTGGGTTGAGCGTTTCCGTCAGTTTTCAAGAGGTTCTTCACGCTCTTGCAGTAGCCTGCGCTTACGACCGCAAAGAATGGCAAGCCTGCACCTCACGCATTCTTTCGCCACCAGCGGAGCGGCCTGAAAGTGCCCTGCGACATAAGCCTCAGCGCTCTTGTGCAGGTGCGAGGCTAAACGATCCCAGATCACCGCTTCTGGTTCGTGCATGAGGCTTGCAGAGTTCTCCCGCACGTGGGTCAAAGTACCGGTCTTTTTGCCATTAAATTCCGCTAAAAAAACCCCATGCCCGCGTCCCCCCTCTGGATCGAGCGCAATGAATTGTAAGCCCAGGACCCGCTTTGGCCAGCGCTCCCTGGCGGCCAGTCCGTAAAAAGCCAGCTGCAAGCGATAACCCTCCTCCAGCATGCTGCTGCCGTGCGGCAGCGCGCCTGATGAGCTTTTATAATCGATGACAAAGACGCCATCAGGATGCAAATCGA
>JAYTHP010000155.1:0-3677 GCA_043732485.1 Oligoflexia bacterium | reverse complement strand
GGGTGTACTCGAGCTGGCGCAAGCTTTGAAGCACGAAAACTGTCACCTCACTGCTTTGAGTCTCGCGCACACGAGCCTCACGGATGAGGAAGCCAAAGCCATTGCACAAGCGCTGCGAGATCCTCATCAGCTGACTGAGCTCAATCTTCGCAGCAACCAGCTCGGTCCAGCGGGGATCAGTGATCTTGCGCAAGCGCTGACCCACCCCAATACTCGTCTCACCACGCTTGATCTCAGTGCTAATCTCCTGGGCTTTGCGGGGATCCATGCTCTTGCGCAGGCGCTGACCCACCGCAGCAACCGGTTGACCGTCTTGAAGCTCAACTGTCAATGGTTCGGTTTGGCGGGGTTAAAAAAACTGGCCCAGGCCCTGGTTCATCCTGCAAATCATCTGACTGACCTCGAGCTGGGTAGCAATTATCTGGATCGCTCGGGGATCGTGTTCCTTGCAAAAGCCTTGCAAGATGCCGGGAATCACTTGCGGAGTTTAAATCTTGCCTCGAACCCCTTGGGAAGTGCTGGGCTCAGTCAGCTTGCGACAGCCTTAAAGAGCCCTCATTGCCGTCTCACGCGCCTAGATCTTCGCAGTACCCGACTCAGTGATGGAGGGGTGAAGCGCTTGATTCAAGCGCTCAAAGAGAATCCCCGCAGTCAGCTAGTCAGCGTAAATTTAAGCGATAATCCTGTATCAGGCCCACTGCAAGCGCAGCTCAAGGCAGCTGCGCCTCAGTGTCAGTTTCTTTTTAGTCCTTTTTGACAGCAAAATAAGAAGCAAGCGGCCGGCCGCAGAATCTTCTGCTCCTGGTGTGGCATCCCGTGGTCCTTCTGGTGCTGCAGTCAAGGAGCGCTGCGCACAAAAAACAAGAGCGCCCTCTTTTTTGTGAAAGATGGGCGCTCTTGTTTTTTGTGCAAAAAAAAATTGAACCAGTGCATCCTGCAGCGCTGGTTGAGAGAATTTTTCACTGCTGACAGTCCAGCCAGCTTTGCTCTTGCTCAAGTCTAAGCGAGAATAAGAGGGGGAGGGGGCCTTCAATGAGGCGTGCCGTGGACCCGCCAAGCGCTTTCGAGCTTACGCGGCGTCAGCTGCGATGTTTTCAGAGATCCAGATCTTGATCAAAGTCTGGTAGCCGATGCCACCTTTTTTTGCGGCCATTTTCTTGAGCTTGGCAATGACCAGTTTTGGCAGACGAATACTGGTGGACAAGTCGGCTTGCTTAACTTTCTTAACGCGCTTATCGGCCTTTAAACGACCGGCGGCGGCAGCGGGAGTGGCGCCTGCAGCTTTATTTTTCACTACTTTTTGCGTTGATTTTTTTTTCACGAGATAGATTTCCTTTTCTTAAAAAAGACCTGCTGCAGGTGCCAGCCGTCTTTGGGGTTGATATGATCTGGAACGTGTGTATCGGATTTTTTTAAAAAATACAAACAAATATCGGGGGAGTCGAAAGTTGTGAGAATAAAATAAATCTTTAACAACGCTGCCAGTCAGCTGAGTGCCGCTGTTGCGTCGTTGTGTTTTGCGAGGCGTTGATCAGTGGTAACAACCGGTGGTAACAAAAAAAAACTGCTGACTTGCAGCTGCACAGAGAATCACTCCTCGCCTTCAAAAAGTGGCAAGGGGATAAAAAAACCCAAGAGAAAAATCAAAGATCAAGCGCTTGAAGCCCCTCGTGGGTGGGCGTAATCAGCGGGAATGAAGGCTTGCGGAAGAGGGGGGTGGGGGGGGGGGGGTGCAGCTTGGTCAGCTGGAAGGGAGGCGGCGGAAAAGGATTTTATTTTTTTCTAGCCCGGGCTCTTGAGTAAGCACGCAGGGTGAGCCACAAAGAAGTGGCAAAGACAAAGAAGTCACCGCGATGGTTAATCATCAGCAGGGCTCATAAAATGAGCATGGCATCGCCATAGCTAAAAAAGCGATATTCACGGGCGATCGCCTCTTGGTAGGCTTGCATCATAAGGTCTTTGCCACCAAACGCGCAAACCAACATCAGCAGTGTTGAGCAAGGGAGGTGGAAATTGGTCAGAAGGTGATCGACGGCCAGGAAGGAGTGCGCCGTCTGCGCGAGTGAGGGTGGTGGTGAGAACGACGACGACGACGCGTCCCGGGGATAGATGAAGAGCCCGGTTGAGGCTACTCCGGCTGGAAAATGAAACTTGGCTTGAGACGACGCCTGCTGCTGCCAGGTGGTTTTTTGATCGCGCAGCAAAGCACTTTCCAGGGTACGCGCGGTGGTGGTGCCCACTGCCAGCAGCGTTTTGCCCTGGTTCTTATAAGCGCTAATGCGCTGGGCCACCTGCGGGCTGATGGAGTAGGTCTCCTGGTGCATTTGATGATCACGAATGTCAGAGGTTTTCACGGGACGAAAGGTCCCTAAGCCGACGTGTAAGGTAATTTCTTCCCAATGATGACCTAACTTGCGCAAGTCTTGTAAGGTCTGGGTGGTAAAATGCAGACCTGCAGTGGGCGCGGCAATCGATCCGGCAGCGGATCCGTAGACGGTTTGGTAACTCAGGTCATCTTGCGCTGCCGCTTGGCGTTTGAGGTAAGGCGGAAGTGGTAAAAGACCTAGCGGCGAGCATAAGGGGTCTGCCTCAAAAGAAATTTCCACTGAACCGTCACTGCGGTGGGCGGTGAGTCGTGCGGCAAGTGATCCGAGTGCGGGTTGGGTGAACAAAAAACGATCGCCGGGCTGGGCGCGCCTGCCGGAGCGCAAAAGTGCCTGCCAAGGGAAGCCACTTGCAGACTCTGGGAGGGGACTCAGAAGAAGCAACTCAATTTTACCACCGAGCAGAGGGGTGGCTTGGGGAGCGCAAGTCTGGCTGGTTGCTGGCGAGGTGAGCAAGTGGTGCCCTAAGAAGCGAGCTTTAAAAACGCGACTATTATTGGCAACTAATAAGCAGGACTGCGGCAGCAAAAAAGGCAGCTGCGAGAAGTGGGTGTGGGTGAAGGATCCAGTTCTGCGGTCGATGAGAAGCAGTCTTGAAGCATCGCGTGGGCTCACAGGCTCGCTGGCAATCAGGGCAGGGGGTAAGGCGAAGTCGTAATCAGAAAGTTGATACATAGCGTTTTGGCAACTCAACGATTCTTACCACAGTTTTTTGAGTTGCACCTTGGGATAATAGAAATTGAGGATTTGTTGCATGCTTTTTCCTAAATGTCCCATTTCTTTAGCACCCCACTGACACAGCCCTACGCCGTGGCCATAGCCGTGGCCTTGAAAAGTCCATTGATCGCGGTTGGCCCTTGCTGGTGCGGTGATTTGGAAGTTTTGGCTACGGATCAGCGTCGTACCCATCCAAGCACGAAACTGCTGCAAAGGCACTGCCAGCCTGAAGCTTTGGGGTGGGCGCTGATGGAGACTTAAGGGATCATCTGCAGTGGTCACCGGGGGAAGAAGGGGGGGGGCCCAGTCAATCAGGACGTGGGTAGGCGTCCGACTGAGTCGCTCGAGTCCGGTTGCTGGGAGTGAGCTGGGGAGTGGCGGCGCTTGCTGGGTGAACGACTGGCTTTTTTTCAAGCCAGCGCTCAGCGCCTTGAGCAAGTAGCTGGTGGAGAGGGTGGCTTGCCAATTAAAATGCGGGGCGCGCGCACAGTACCGGCAGCGCACTGGCGTGGTAAATCCGGGCGTTTTTTGCCCCCAAACCTGCTCAGGGAGCGAGGTTTTTCCCCCACAAAGGGC
>JAYTHP010000154.1:0-29745 GCA_043732485.1 Oligoflexia bacterium | reverse complement strand
ATACTTTCCTGCAAAGTCAGGAGCTGAAAGTGGCAAGCACCGGGCTTTTTGCAGCCCAGAGCTTTCGTGTGCCTGGGATCGGTGAGGCGCCTGAGATCTTGGCTGACATTTTCAAGAAAAACCGCGACTTGGACGGGAAAGCCAAAAAATACGTCCTCGCGGATCGCATCGTGGTGGCGGTGCTGATAGAAAAAGAATCGCAGCCTCAAACCGCAACCTCCCCTGTCTTAGCGGGGCTTGAGCGCGCTAAGTTAGTGAAACTTTGGACGAAGAAAAAGTCGAATTTCGTGCGCGATGAGTGGAAAAAAGATCTGAGGAATCAGGTGGTGGTCGAGCGCAATGAAGCTGTGATTCATCCAGAGCGTGATTGAAGGCAAGCTCACCCGCTCTGCTTGCTGGTCCACTCTAAAATCAGCCGACAAAACTCGGCGCGCTTTTCAAAGGGCAAGCCGTGACCGGTGTCAGCCACTTCACGGAACTGCACGAGGGGTAGGTGACGGCATGCCGCTTGATCGGCCTGGTAATCGGCTGCGCTCCAGACTGAGCTCGTGGCACCGCGCAAGAACAGCAGGGGGACGCCTGCGCTTGCTGCCGCTTCGACCCACGGGAGCAGAGAAAGCCCTTCGGCGGCTTCAATGGTGGCCATCAGCGCTGGTAGGGAGAAGGGGAAAAAAACTGGCTGCGGGCCTGAGGGGGGGGGGGTATTGACGCCCCCTGGCAGGCTTGCAACCGGCAGTAAGGTGGCAGCCAAGTAGCGGGCAATGGCAGGATCAGGCGTGAGGGAAAAGAGGGTCTGCTTGGCGCTTTCTTTGGAGGGGAAGGTGGGGGGCAATTGCTTGAGGAAGTGGGCAAGCTTGAGCCCTAGGCTGCCTCCGATCCAGCCTGAGAGCCCTAAGTCGACTAAGATTAAGCCGCGCACGAGCTGGGGCTGCAAGTGGGCTAACGCCAGGGCGCTACGCACGCCCATCGAGTGTCCGACGCACCAGGTGGGTGCAAAGGCCTTGGCCTCAAGCGTTTCGATCAGGTCTTGGCCGTAATCCAGGGGATGAAAACGGTTAGGCTTGGCGGCGGTGTCGTCGGTGTGCATGACGCTTGCGCCGTGCCCGCGTTGATCGGGCGCTAAGATGTCAAACGTTTCTTCAAGCAAAGCTGCGACCGGACGCCAGAGCTGCCCTAAGCCTCCCATTCCGTGCAAGAGCAGGAGGCGGCGTGGAGGGTGGGAGGGATGTGGGGTGAGGGGTGTGAGGGTGGGTGGCGGCCTTTTGCTCCAAAAATGGCAAGACAGTTGCATGATCGACTTTAGCGCTTTCTGAGATAGCCGTGGGCACGTAGCCAGGCGCCTGTGGCTGAGCGCGGGTGGTGCATGAGTTGTTCGGGCGTGCCTGCTGCCACCAGTTCCCCGCCTTGCGTGCCGCCGCCAGGGCCTAAGTCAATCACCCAGTCGCTTGCGGCAATCACGTCGAGGTGATGCTCAATTAAAATCACGCTTTGCCCGGCTTCGACTAAGTCTTGCAATACTAGCAGCAGTTTTTTGACGTCCTCGAGGTGCAAGCCCGTGGTGGGTTCATCGAGCAGGTAGAGCAGGGATTGCGTTTGCCGTTGATCCAGCGTGGCTGCGATTTTGAGGCGCTGCGATTCGCCGCCTGAGAGTGTTTTTGAGGATTGCCCGAGCTGTAAGTAACCCAAGCCCACTTCGCGCAGCAATCCCAGTTTCTTCACCACCACCGGCGGCGCGTCACGAAACAACTCAAAGGCTTCATCAATGGTAGAAGTCAGGATTTGATGAACGTTTTTGTTGCGATACTGGACGTCTAGCACCTTTTTTTGAAAGCGTTTACCGTCACAAACTTCACAAGGCAGGCTCACCTCTGCTAAAAAGTGCATGTCTAAGGTGATCTCGCCTGCTCCTTGGCAGGCAGGGCAGCGTCCGCCATCGACATTAAAAGAAAAATACTGCGGCGTGAGCCCTTGTTTGAGGGCTGAGACTTGATGCGATAAGAGTTTGCGGATCTCATCCCAAATCTTTAAGTAAGTCGCTGGGTTGGAGCGCGACGACTTACCAATCGACGATTGGTCGAGTAAACTGACGCCTGAGAGATGCTCCGTCCCGGTGAGCTTACTAAAAACTGCAGAAGCCTGAGGTGGCGTCTGCTCAAAATGCGCCAAAAGTGCCGCAAATAGGGTGTGATGCACCAGGCTGCTTTTCCCGGAGCCTGAGACTCCCGTGACCACCACGAGGCGCCCCAGCGGGAACTCCACCGTCAGGTTTTTCAAGTTATTGCCGCGGCAGCCGGTCAGCACCAGTTTTTTTAAGCTCTCCTCCCGGGGGGGGCGTGCGCGCGTTAACTCGAAGACTCCTGAGAGGTATTTGCCCGTCAGCGACTGCTTGGTGTCCATCACCGTTTGCGGGGTGCCTTGCGCCATCAGCTCGCCACCTGCCGAGCCTGCCGCGGGACCCAGTTCAATGATCCAATCGGCTGCCCGCATCACTTCTAAGTCATGCTCAACAATCACCACCGTGTTGCCCTGCTGTTTCAGTTGCGTCAGTACCTGAATCAGGCGCGCCGTGTCGCTGGCGTGTAACCCAATGGAGGGCTCATCCAGCACGTAGAGGGTGCCGCACAAGCCGTTACCCAGCTGGGTTGCCAGATGGATCCGCTGAAACTCCCCTCCGGATAAGGTTTTTGCGACCCGCTCTAAGGTCAAATAACCCACACCCACTTGCTCTAAAAACGAAAGTCTGCGCGCAATTTGCGGTAAAATACTTTGGGTGATCGTCTTTTGGGTGGGATTCAGCCGCAGGGCTTGAAACCAAAGCGCCGCCTGCTCAATGGAAAGCGCAAGCAGCTGGGGCAAATTTAAGCCTGCCACTTGCACGGCGCGGGCTTCTTTTTTCAGCCGGGTGCCCTGACAACTGCGGCAGATCTCTTGTTTTTGGTAACGCCTGATGAAAACCCGCACATGCAACTTATAGTGGTAACGCTTAAGCACCGCGAAACAAGCGCGAATCCCGGGAAACGTGCCATAAGCGCTGCTACTACTACTACTACTACTACTTTTGTCTTGGGGATCGCCTTCCCATAAAAGCTGTTTTTCTGCAGCCGTGAGCTCTTGATAGCGCTTGCCAATGGAGATGCCGTGGCGCTCAGCAAAGCGAAACATCTGGGTTTGCCGGTCACTGAGGGAGGGCTTGGCAAGGGGGTCGATGGCGCCATTTTTTAAGGTCTTTTGCGGCTGTGGCACCACCGCCTGCTCGTCTAACTCCAAGGTGGCACCAAAGCCGCTGCAGCTTTCACAAGCCCCAAGTGGGCTATTGAAGGAAAACAACGACGCCTCTAAGGCGGGGGTGCTTTTTAAGCAAAACGTGCAACCAAAGTGCCTTTTAAAGACTTTCCAGCGACTGTCGTACGTGCTTGGCGCTAACGCATCGCCGTTGTTAGGGTCGTTGGAGTCTTTTCGCTCCGGGTCGCGCCAGCCTGGATCCTCTTTGAGGGCGGGCTGCGGCCACTGGCAAAAAATCACGCTGCCTTGCCCGACCTTGAGTGCTTGTTCGAGTGAATCGAGCAGCCGGCTTCTGGCGTCAGGATCAAGCACGGAGGCACGGTCGCTGCTGCTCCCTTCGCCTCGTTGCAAAGCGAAGCGATCGACCACGACAAAGAGATCTTCGAGTGCCACGTCCAGGGTGGCTGGCAGTTCTTCGAGGTCATAAAGGGTCAGTGTGTCAGCCGACGCTAAAAAAGCAGCCGCTTTGGCGGTGGGTGCTGGGTCGGCAAGTTGCCCAGGCTTTTTGACGGAGGTCGTAGCGGATGAGGGCGCCTGGCTGCGCACCACCACCCTTTGAAAGCCTTGCCCTTTGAGCAGGGCGAACAACGAAGCAAGCGACGGGTGGGTAGTTTTGCCGATGGTTTTGCTAGCTTTTTTCGCGCTCTTGGCGCCTTGCAGAGCCGCCGCCTCGTTCTTTCTTTTTTTTGGGGAGGGAGCTGCAAGCGGACTGGCAAGCGGGGCAAGCAGCAGCACTTTGTGACCGATCAGGAATTGCTCAGCCCAGCTTAGCATGGTTTGTACGTCTTGGGCACGCACCGGGTGGCCGCAATCGACGCAAAAAGTCTCGCCGATTTTGGCAAACAACAGGCGTAGGTAATCGACAATTTCGGTTTGTGAGCCTACCGTGCTGCGGGAATTGGTGAGGGTGTTTTTTTGCTCGAGCGCAATGGCAGGCGGGATGTTTTCAATACCATCGAGGTCGGGTTTGGGCATTTTGGCCAAGAATTGCCGAGTATAAGTCGAAAGACTCTCGATATAGCGCCGTTGTCCCTCGGCATAGAGGGTATCAAAGGCCAGCGAGCTTTTACCGCTGCCAGACAGACCGGTGATGACGGAAATTTGACCAGCGGGGAAATCAACTGAGATGTTTTTTAAGTTGTTTTGCCGAGCGCGAATCAGGCGAATGGGTCGTTTCATGAAGCCTTATTTTGGCACAACGCGCCTAAGACTCAAGCAAAATGCGGGGGAGAGCGGTTTTCTGACGCTGAACGGAGGAGTATGAGGAGGGGCGCTCGCAGGCGGCGGCCAGCGGGAGGGTTGGTTCGTTCAGCGGCTGGCGCATCTTAAGCTCGCTTATGAGCGCTTTTTTCGCTAAGATCGAGCCACCATGACGGAACAAAGCCACGCAAAAGAGTTGAGTAGCAGGAGTAAGAGTAGCCGGAGTAGCAGTTGGGGCCTGCATTGGTTTCGGCGAGACTTGCGGGTGGCAGGCAACCCGAGCCTGCGCTGGAGTTGGAAGCAACACCAAGGGCGGGTGTTAGGGTTTTTTTGCTTTGATCAGCAGTTTTTGTCGCGCGCTGACTTTTCCCACAACCGCTTTGCCTTTTTTTTAAAGACCTTGCGCGCCCTGAAAGCTGAGTTACAAGCCGCAGGGGGCGATTTACTGGTGCTGGATCAGGGACCGCAGGCTTCCTTTGAGGCGCTTTTTGCAGCCTTCAGTCAAGCGAAAGT
Organism: Oligoflexia bacterium; assembly: GCA_043732485.1. GTDB lineage: Bacteria > Bdellovibrionota > UBA1018 > UBA1018 > UBA1018 > JAYTHP01. Next base: position 24,750 of record JAYTHP010000154.1, on the reverse strand, counting down.
CGCTTTGCCTGCCACCGTGAGCTGGAACCGCGATTATGAGCCCTTTGCCCGGGCGCGCGATGCTGAGATCAGCCAGTTTTTGCAGCAGCAAGTGGGCTTGGTGGTGCACACCGAAGCGGATCATCTCTTGCTTGAGCCAGGCGAAGTGCAAAAGCCAACGGGCGGTGATTATACGGTGTATTCGCCCTTTGCGCGGCAATGGTTTGTACAAGCCGCCACTCCCCGCATTCAAGCGCGGCTGCAGGCAGAGCAAGAGGGGCTTGCTTACTTACGAGCCGCCACCGCGACTCCCTCCTCCAACCCCACGCAGGCCCGCTTTTTATTGAGCTCTTGGCCTGCGCTTTTAGGTGATCACCTGCCGCTGGATCACTTGGAGCGCTTTTGGCTGGCCGCGCAGGAGCGTTGTGAGGTGCCGTTACCGGAAGCGGGGTCGCTTGCGGCTTTAGCCACTTTGCGGAACTTTAAGCCTAAGCTTGATCAGTATCAAGAACAGCGCGATCTGCCGGCAGTGGAAGGCACCTCGCGCTTGAGTATTTATCTAAAAAATGGCTCTTTAAGCAGCTCCCAAGTCTTAGCGTTTTTAGGCCTAGAGCAAGAACCGCTTGCCGCAAAAAATGGGCGCACGACGTTCGTGAAAGAGCTGGCTTGGCGGGAGTTTTATTACCACCTGTTATGGCAAGCACCCAGGGTGGAGCACGAAGCTTTTCAGGTGCATTATAAGGATCTTAAGTGGGAAAATCGTGAGGATTGGTTTCAAGCCTGGAAAGCCGGACAAACGGGCTATCCGGTGGTGGACGCCGGCATGCGGCAGTTGCTCACGACCGGTTGGATGCATAACCGGGTGCGAATGATCGTCGCCTCGTTTTTGACGAAGGATTTATTGATTGATTGGCGCTGGGGTGAGCGTTATTTCATGGAAAAACTCTTAGACGGTGATCTCGCGGCCAATAACGGGGGGTGGCAATGGGCCGCAAGCACGGGGTGTGATGCCCAGCCTTATTTTCGGATTTTTAACCCTACCTTGCAGGGTTTGCGTTTTGATCCAGACGGCCATTACGTGCGCCACTTTGTGCCGGAGCTGCGGGGCTTAAGTACTAAACAAATCTATGACCCCGAGTTTTTGCGGCAGCAGGTGAAAGCGTATCCGTCCCCCGTGGTGAATCATGCGGAACAAAAAGTCAAAGCCTTGGCGCTGTTTAAGCGCTAGGTCTTAAGGCGTGGGCGGGGGGTGCGGCAGGGGTGCGGCCAGGCAAGACGGCTGGCCCTCGTCGTCGTCGTCAGGCTGGAGCACGTAAAGCGCCTGAAGTGGCCCTAACTGCTCTGCTTGCTCGGGGCTAATCCCGGCTCGTAGGGCTTGCTCGAGTCTTTGGCGGGCTGGCAAGTCGAGCGCTGTCAAGGAAAAGGGGGCGTGATAGGGCTGATGGGTGAGTGCGTAAAGCCTGCGGATCCGTCTGCGCCTCGACTGGTAGCGGATTGCTTCGAGATCCTCAAAGGCAATCCCACAGCAGATCATCGAAGTAGAGCCTGTAGTTAAACCAAAACTCACCATCACCAGGGTGGGAACTGTTTGAGTTCCCAAAAAAGTGGCTATCCCCATCGACAGCCCCGTTGCTGAGATGCTCAAGATCGCAGGCGTGCAACAGCGCAGCGGGCAGCGAGAGTCAGGTGGCGACAACCAGCAGGCCTCGCAGCAGTCCTGTAATCGCGCTGCCACTTCTTGAAAAGTTGGGGGCAGTGCGTAAGCTAGAGGCGGGGAGGAGAGCAACGCACTAAAAACTCCGCCCAGCAATCCGCCAAAAGCGACGAGGGTGGGGAGCAAGCGAGAGGGTTTCCAGGGGGAGGGAGGTGTTGAGAAGAGGGGCTTTTTAGGGGGTGAGATTTTTTGCAACGTGGGGCTCCATCAGGGGTGATCAAAAAAAACAATGCGGCTGAGCAGGGCGAGTGAAGGGAGGGTTGGAGGGGTTGATGAAGGCGGAGTAGAGTCATGACGTTAGGGGGGGGGCCGCTGTTTTTTGTTGGGGCTGTTTTTTGTTGTTCGAGGCTTCCTTCTCCTGCCGGGGCTGCGTCGCGAGGGAGCTCACGCAAGAGTTTTTTGTTAAGCGCAAGCTGAGGAAGGTATTCTCAGAAAAATACTAACATAGCCACCAAAAATTGCTCAAGAGTATTTTGCAGCCCGGAAGTGTCGACCAAAAGAGCGGGCGATCCGGCAAAGGATTTTTTTGAAGGGGAAACCAGTAAAATGTTGTTTTAAAACAAGTGATTGGGTGGGGATTAGAGTCTTGGCTGCAAAAAAAAAGTGACGCGGCGATTACTTCTTTGCCAGGAGCCGCGCTCAGATGTCTCCAAGCCTCCAGGCGTTTGGGGCTTCATGACCCGCGCAACTGCTTAGCTCTTTGTCTCTCTCTCTGGGAGCGTGTTTGCGGTTGGGCAAGTGCGGCTCCTGATAAGGGGGGGATGCCGTGCGTTGAGCAGAGCGACGAAAAGTCGCTTCTTTTGGGTGCTTCGGGCTTGCGTGTGGTCGCTCCTTGAGGCAAGCTTCTAGCGGTATGGCTCCTACTTTTTCTCAGCCTGCAGAGCAGGGTCGTTTGGCACCACCTTTTTCCTTACCCGGGGTCGATGGCCGGACGTGGCAATTGCAGGATTTTACGTTCTCCCCGTCCTTTTTCTCCACGCCTTCCTCCGCCCCCTCCGCCACTTCATTCTCCCGTGCGCTGGTGGTGGCTTTCATTTGCAATCATTGCCCGTATGTGGTGGCCATTCAGGAGCGTATGGTGCAGCTTGCCGCAAAAGTGGCTGCGCAAGGGGTCGCTTGGGTGGCGATCAACTCCAACGACAGTCAGAGGTTTCCTGAAGATAGTTTTGCGGCCATGAAGGAGCGGGCTCACAGCCAAGGGTATAGTTTCCCTTATCTCTGGGACGAGTCGCAGGCGGTGGCACGTGCCTATGGTGCGGCTTGTACGCCGGAATTCTTTCTCTTTCAAAAAGAGTCATCAACGCTTGCGCCGCAAGACGATACGGCTGCGGTGGAGTGGCGGCAGTTCTACCAAGGGCGGCTGGATGATTGTTGGCAAGATCCCCAGAAGGTGCAACAAAAAGATCTAGAGTGGGCGATGGAAGATCTATTAGCGGCTAGACCCTTAGGCCGCCCTCAGGTGCCTGCCATGGGTTGCAGCGTGAAATGGAAGTGAGCTAGAGTTTTTGGTGAGTGGCGCTGGGTAAAGCCTTGGCGCCGTAGATCCTTTGGATCTGGCGGTTTTGCTCGTATTTCTTAAAAAGGTCCGTGCACTGGTTGAGGGGTAAAAACGAGGGCGGCTGCAAGAGGTTGTCGACTTTTAAGAAAATAGGGTCAGCTGCGGTTTTAAAGTACTTCGACAACTCGCTTGTCGACGTGACGGAAAGCGCGGGGATCCCTTGCTCGCGCAGTTGCTGCAGCAGGCGCTCCCCCACAGACGGCGGGTGAGCGGCGTGTGTGGGGCTTGGAGGGGGGAGTGCCTGCTGCGCGTTTTCTTCGATCGCGCTGTGCTGTTCGAGCAGTAAGGGGTAGGGTTGCTGCTGGGCGATGCGTTGCGCCCAGGGCTGGGGGTCTTGATGCAGGTGCTGTAAGAGGTGAGCATCGGTGTGCAAGCAATAGGCTTCAATGTCGCTTGGCCACTGATAGCTGCACTGTGGCTGGCGAAAATACTGCATCAGCATCTCGTCATAGATCACGCTGGTGTGATGAAAGTAGACCATCAAGAACATATGGAAGCGCGAGAGCAAGAAGTCTTCAAAGGCATAAAGCGCCCGGTCTTGGAGTGCTAAGTAACAGTGCTGGCCTGTGATATAAAACGTGAGATGGCTTAAGAGCCAGGGAAGGTCAAATTGGCCGTAACTCACGCCGGTATGAAAACTATCGCGCCTTAAGTAATCCATGCGATCGGCGTCCAGCTCGCTTGAGATGATTTGCTGCAGCAGTGGCCGAAAAGAAACTCCCCCGCTTTGAAAAAAATCCTCACTTCCCATTCCCGCCTCCCCCTCCTTGCGCTGGCTGGGAAGTTGCGGGTTGAGTAGGCAGGCCACGTGGTGGGCGCTAAAGCCAAAGGCTCGTCCGGCGTGATCAATCAGCGGGGTGAGGCTAGAATCTAAGAGGATCTTTAGGGTGTAATCTTCGTGGGTGGCTTGCGTCACTGGATCGCTTGCGCCAGGGACCCAAGCGGGTAGCTGCAGCGTGGCAAGCGCAGGCATCCCCGTTTCTGAGGCGTGCGAGAGCGGGCCGTGACCAATATCATGCAAAAGGGCTGCCATTCTCAGCAAAGCACGGAAGGATGTTTTTTTCTGGCGATCAAAGGGGAGAGCTTGCGTTGTGTCGGAGGCGCCAAAAGCAGCTCCAAAGATCACCTCAAAGGCTTGGCCTGCGAGATGGCAACTGCCAATACTGTGGATCAGACGATTATGGGTGGCGCCTGGGAAGGCAAGCTCGGCAAAGCCCATTTGCTTGACCCAGCGCAGCCGCTGAAACAAGGGTGAAGCTAATACCGGCCGTTCGTGGGGCTCAAGAGTGATCGACTTGTGAATGACGTCAAGAATCTTCATGAGCCAGTCTTAGTCTGGGTGGGGAGGGGTTGGGACAGAGGTGCCAACGAATGCCAAGAAAGAGCGCAATGAAGTTTTTCCGCTGTACTCAGGGTGTAACCAAGGCGTAGCAAGGGATCCTTTCATTGCACTCTTTGAAGGGCACTGTTTGAAGGAGACAGATTAGAACAAGGCATTGCGCTCGCACTCCCTGGACTCTCTCTCTTCCTCTAGATTGACGCGACTTTTACTCTTCTGAGCGGTCGGTTTTGCGGGCAAAACCGGAACTAAACGGCGAGGTGATCGCTCCTGCGGCTAAACCGCCAGCGAAACCTGAGAGCGCGGAACTCATTTTCGAGCTGCCGGTGCTAGGGGCCAAGGCTGCTTGGGGTTGCGCGGCGAAGCGTTTCGCTATTGCACCTGGCTTCGGACCAGGCTTCTTCCCTGGCGCCTTACGTGCGCCTGGCTTTGGGCCTGGCTTGCCACGACCGACCATGCTCTTTTTGGCAGGAGCGGCTTTTTTGCCAGCTGCTGCTTTCGGGCCTGGCTTTTTGGCAGGTTGTTTCGCAGGCTTTTTAGCCGGTTTTTTTGCCATCGGTTTTGCCATTTTCTTTTTGGCAGGCTTCTTAGCAGCGCTCAGGGGGGCCTTTTTAAGTGCCACTTTCTTGCTGACTGCTTTTTTCGCTGGCTGAGCTTTGCCCTTGGCAAACGCTTTTTTAGCAGGAGCTTTCTTAGGTCCAGGCTTCTTGTGGGCAGTAGGGCTAGATTTCACGGGCTTCTTATTTTTTGCTGCAATGGCTTTTGCCATAATTAACGAACCTCCATCATGGGTCTTTTTTAGGACTGAAAATAAACTGAAACTGAGGGACTGGCATCAGAACGAGCAAAACAACAAAAAAAAAGACTTTGATTGTTTCCTTTCAAAGAGCTTGCTTTTCGGGATTTCTCATGAGTTCAGCTTATGGATTGATATCAACTTCGGATGCCTTATTTTTTGTTAAAAAAATATTCTCCCCTGAAAATAGCCGAATCTGCTTGCTCTTTGCAATAGATAATTCACCGAAAGTCTTGATTTGTGGGGTCTGATGTGGGGAGCGAGGTTCGATTGAGCGGTAGGTTGAGCGGAGAGCTCGGCGGGTGTGCAGTCCATGAGACGGTCGTTGCGATGCGTGGGCCGCGCGTTCAAGCCGAGGCCCACGCATCGCAATTCTTGCCCCGCTTTGGCCTTCAATGCTGCAGTTGGAGTAAGTCAGCCTTGAGCTGGTCGTCCGATTGCAGCAGATCGTTAAAATTGTTAAAAGTACTGGCAGCGTCGGCGGCAAAGCCTTGCTTTAAGTACTTGAAAGATACAAATTTTACGCTGTAACCGTTGCGACGGACCGGGCCAAATTTCTCATCGTTGACGTTCCAGGAGGTGCGGGTGCTGAAGGCGTCAGGAGCAAAGTATTGAGCCAAGTCACCGGTGGGCGCAGGGTTGACGAAGGGGTCTTTGAGTCTAGCCACGTTGATTCCCTCGGAGTCGACGCCTTGATTGGCGCGCAGGTTTTGCTCGATATAGCTCATGAGGTTGGCCAATAATTCATCACGGATTCGGGTTGAGCCTGAGCCGTCGGCGCTCAAATGTTGCGTTTGACTAGGGCTGAGGAAAATGTCGTTGACCTCTTGCTTGATGCTTTGAGCAATCTGGGGGAGTTGCAGGTCGGTGGCAAGCGGAGCCCAAAGTGCCGCAAAACGATCGCTCCCAAAGTTGCGGATAAAGGGATCTTGCAGCCCGTCATCGCTCAGGATGTTGTAATAGCCTGCTTCGTTGGGATTAGGGCGCATGGCGGCAAGATAGCCCGCCTTTAGGCCATCGGCGGTGACGTTGACGAAGCCTGAGCCGGTGGGGGGTCCGACTTGCAGGGCTTGAAACAGCTCATAAATGACGGTCTTGAGTTGCCAGCTGGAGTCGGCGCTGGGCGCTTCGCCGATGGCCATGCCGAGGCTTGGAAACAAATTGCTGTTCCCCGCGCCGTCTACCGGATAACCGAAGCTCGCCACGGTGGTGTTGTCTTTAGGGCCGATGCGACTGCCAAACGGCATGGCAGCGGAGTAGGCTTGCAGGGTGATATCGCCTAGCGGAGAAAACAGTAAGTGGGCTTTGGCTCTCAAACGGACGGCATAGTAAGTGAGGGAGGAGGGATCTTTAGAAAATCCCACCGTGAAGGGACCGGTGCCTAAGGTCACACGCGAGGCTGTGCAGGCTTGTTGCGAGGTGGAGATGACATTGTTGGCGCCGATTTGCAAATCGAGCGCATAGGTCTCAAAGCTTTGTTTGAGCTCTTGCAGCTTCAGTAGGTTAGCCTGTGAGCTTGAGGCAGGCAGTAATTCGTCCATAAGAATCGCGGTTGGGTCGTTAAAAGTGTGGTTGCCTAAGGTGTAATAGGCTGAGTAAAAAGCTTGGGCCGCTCGCTCCAAGCCCGCGGCGTCTTTTTCTTGCATGAGCTGCGAGGCACGGGCCAGGGTGAGTCCGGTTTGCGGCGAGGTATTGACGTAATTAACGAGGGTTTGAATTCGGTATTTGAGTAAGATTTCTTGGGGCACAATTCCTAAGCCCTCGATCATCGGCTTTAAAATGCTGAACGTCTGAATTTGATCAGACGTGAGGTTGCCTGAGTTGGGAAACTGCGTGAGATTAGGGTCGGCGTTGTAGAGCCATGCGAAATTGAGCAGTAGGTTGGTTTGCCCGATGGCCACACAACCTCCTTGGCGAATCGCTTCTAAGTTCCTTAATTGTTCGTTGAGCGAAGAGGAGATGGGATCAAAGCCACCACCCACCACCGGGGGCAGGTTAATCGACGGGAGAGCGCCTGCGTTGGCTGCGACCTGACAGTAGTTTTCATTGGGGTTAAAAATCACGCAGGTAACGGGATCTCGCCTGGGGGTGCCATTGTTAAAGGCGGGCCCCACCATTGGGCCGGGATCGCCCCCACTGGTGGGAAACTGTGGGTAGCCCATCTGGCCTAGCACGTGAATGCGAAAGAGGAACTTTTTGAACTGTCGCCTCATTTCGTAGTTGAGGAAGGAAATTTGATTGAGTTGGCGTGCTTGCACGGCTGCTCCGGCGTAAGCGGCCAGGTCGGCGGCGTTTTGTAAGTTAATCTTGGCATTCACCAGCACGCCGGTGTGGATGACGAACGCGAAAAAGAACAAAAAGGTGGAAATCAGCATGCCAATCAGCAGCGAGATTTGTCCCGCAAGGCTGTTCTGGTTTTGGGAAAGACGTTGGGAAAAATGACTGGTAGGGTTTAGGCTAGGGAAGGGCGCGGTGCTCTTGAGTTTGATTTTAGGGGGTATTTTCGCGGTCATCTCCCTCCTATTGTACCTAACTCACCTTAAGATTGGCAACCCATCAAATGGGCAGCCCTCCGCCCCCTTTGCGTGCGCGAGAAAACGGGTTTTGCCCGGTTCCCCCCTATTTTGGCATTGTATCCCTGACTTAAGCTTAGTATAAAGTGAGATCACCCATGGCTATCTTTCGTGATTTACCTATTTTAGGACCTCATATGCTCGCTTTTGCAGCAGATTTGCCAATAATAACGACGACGACGACCGCAAGCACCTTCGACGACGCCGAAGCCGCCGCTTGTCTATCGCCTTCGGCTGCAGCCCAGATGCTCAATGCGCTACCCAAACCGGATTGGCTACGTATCCGGCCACCTGCTGGCGAAAAAGTGCAGCAGCTTAAAAAACTGTTACGCCAAGGCAAGTTACATACGGTGTGTGAGGAAGCACATTGTCCTAATTTGGCGGAGTGCTGGTCCAGTGGCACGGCCACCTTCATGTTGGGGGGAGAGATTTGTACCAGGGCGTGTCGCTTTTGTGCGGTGAAGACGGCGCGCAGGCCTCCACCGCTTGATCCAAAAGAGCCGTTACAAGTTGCTGAAAGTATTGCTCAATTAGGGTTAAGTTATGTGGTCTTGACCTCCGTGAACCGCGATGATTTAGCGGATGGCGGCGCAGGTCATTTTGCGCAAACCATTCAGGCGATTAAGCGCTTGAACGCTGAGATTAGGGTTGAGGCTTTAGTGCCTGACTTTAAAGGAGACTCGGCTGCTGTCCAGACCATCGTTGATTCTGGGGTCGATGTGTATGCCCATAATTTAGAGACTGTTTTTCGCCTTCAAAAACGGGTACGCGATCCGAGGGCCCACTATGAGCAATCGCTTGCGACGCTCGGGTTTGCCAAACGCTATGCGCTGCAGGGTAGCAGCGGGCGTGGCAAGCTTTTGACGAAAAGCTCGGTGATGTTAGGCTTAGGAGAGACGGAAAGCGAACTAGAGCAGGCTTTTCACGCTTTAAGGTGCGCGCAAGTCGACGTTTTAACGTTAGGGCAGTATTTGCGGCCTTCGCCCCAGCATTTACCGGTGGTGAAGTATTGGTCGCCTGCGGAGTTTGCGACGTTAGGGCGCAAGGCTGAGGCGGCAGGTTTTGCTTACGTGGCAGCTGGCCCGATGGTGCGCTCGAGTTACCGAGCAGGTGAGTTTTTCTTGAAAAATCTTTTGCGTGCTGAAGCGGAAGGGGCAGCTCCTGGGGTGGTCTCGGAGGCGAGTGTGACCTTGTGACGAAAAAGCGGGCCCAATAAGATCCAGGGTGTTCTTGGGGTTTTTTTGTTCTTTTTGTGCAAAGCATTGGCACTTAAGCTCTTGCGTTGGTTGCCGTGACCGAGAGGGCGCAGAGGGCGAGGATAATCCCAGTAAGGTTTTCAGTAAGGTTTCCAGTAAGGTTTGAAGAAGAGAAAAAAGTGAGAGCATGAGTTGACCTCTCCAATGAGAAAAGGAAAAAAAGATCATGGAATTTAGATTACCAGAATTAGGCGAAGGGGTTCATGAAGGTGAATTAGTGAAGTGGCAGGTCAAGCCTGGCGATCAAATTGTCTTTGACCAACCGCTGTGTGAAATCATGACCGATAAGGCCACCGTGGAAATCCCCTCGGCTTTGAAGGGTAAAGTGGGCGTCATTCACGTCAAAGAAGGCGACATCGTGCACGTGGGTCAGCTGATGTTGAGTCTCGAGGGGGCTGGCGAGGCTGGGGTTGCGGCGGCGGTTGGAGCGGAAGCTGGAAAACCTGGCGAGCTGACCAGTCCTCACACAGGTGTGGGCGCAGAGGTCGCAGCTGCTGCAGAGGACCTCGCCAAACGGGCGCTAGCTTCTCCGGCTGTCAGGCGGCTGGCGCAAGAGCAAAACGTGGTTTTAGACCCGCAGTGGGTGGGAAGTGGGCCTAAGGGGCGGATTTTGTTAGCAGACGTGCTGGAGCTTGCTGGCCCTGCTAGCCCGACGAAGGCCACGGTAAGGGCCGCGTCGTCGTCGTCGTCGTCAGCCACTTTTTCCCACGGATCGCAGGCGGAAGTGTTGGTCAAATCTCCCTTAGCTCGGCTAGGAACGAGTGTCGGGGTGAGCGCCAGTCATTCCGGGCTCGTCTTAAAAGAAGCGCGCGTGCCGTTTCGTGGTTTGCGCAAGAAAATAGCTGAAAAAATGCGTTTGTCGCGCGATCGCGCCGCCCATTTTACTTATGTGGAAGAGGCTGATGCCACGGCTTTGGTGCAGTTGCGTGCGCTGGCTAAAGTGCAAGGTGCTAAGCACGGCGTGAAGGTGACGTTTTTACCTTTTGTGATGAAGGCGATGGTGGAGGCTTTAAGGTCGTATCCCATTTTAAACTCTTCGTTAGATGAAGAAAGAGGGGAGTTGCATTACCGCGGTGCGATCCACATCGGGCTTTCCGTACAAACTGAGGATGGCTTGATGGCGCCTGTGGTGAAGGATGTGGCTTTTAAGTCTATTTTGCAAATTGCAAAAGAAATTGAAGGGCTAGTGGAGCGAGCTCGCACCAAGCGCTTAGCGATGGAGGACTTGCAAGGCAGTACGATTACTCTTACGAACGCCGGCTCGATTGGGGGTTTGTTTTCCACTCCGGTGATCAATTATCCGGAAGTGGCAATTTTAGGGTTTAATAAAATCTTCAGGAAGCCTGTGGTGCGGATGGAGCAGGGTAAAGAGGCGATTGTGATTCGCGATTGGACTTACTTTTCCTTGTCCTTGGATCACCGGGTGGTGGACGGAGCGATTGGAGCTGAGTTCATGAAAGTCTTCATTGAGCTGATTGAAAACCCTAGTCTCTTGTTGTTAGGTGGTAGCCTGTGATGAGGAAGACGCTCACTGTTGACACGGTGGTGGTGGGAGCCGGTCCTGCCGGCTATGTCTGCGCCATTCGCTTGGCGCAATTAGGCCAGAAGGTTTTGGTGGTGGATCAAGCTGAGGTGGGGGGCGTGTGTTTGAATCGCGGCTGTATCCCTTCGAAGGCTTTGATCCATGCTGGCTCGGCGATCGATCGCATGAAGCATGTGGGCGAGATGGGGATTACCGTGTCAGGCGGGGTGACGCTTGATTTTGCAAAGATGATGCACTGGAAAGACTCGGTGGTCAAGAAATTGACGGGCGGGGTGGCAGGTTTGCTCAAGGCTAATGGCTGTGACTTTTTAGCGGGTCAGGCGCGCTTGAAGCAGGCCCATGTTTTGGAGGTGCAGGCGAAGGACTCGCAAGTGACGGAAGTCACTTTTAAGTACTGCGTCTTAGCCACAGGCTCCAGGCCTGCGACTTTGCCAGCCTCCTTGTGTCCAGCGGTTGATCAAAAGCAGATTTTAGATAGTACCGGGATTTTACAGCTCACCGAGCAGCCTGAGTCGTTAGTTTGTGTGGGGGGTGGCTATATTGGTTTAGAGCTGGGCGGTTTTTACTCAAAAATCGGGACTAAGGTGACCATCGTGGAAGGTAGCGCGGGCTTACTAGGGGGCATGGATCCCGAATTAACCGCCGTGGTGCAGAAAAAAATGGAGCAACGGGGCATTAAAATCCATTTAAAGACCCAGGTTGCGGCGATCAAGAAGACGGCAGCAGGCAAGGTCGAGGTGAGCTTACAAAACTCGGATCAGCCGCTGTTGGTCTCAGCCGTATTATTGACGATTGGCCGCGTGCCCAATTCTGAGAGTTTGGGGCTAGAAAATGTCGGTCTTAAGCGCGAGCCCCAGGGGTTTTTAGCGGTCAATGCGGCGAGACAGACTCAGGTGCCGCACATCTACGCGATTGGCGATCTGGCGGGGCAACCGTTGCTTGCGCACAAGGGCAGTAAAGAGGGACTGATTGCCGCTGAAAGTATTGCGGGCAAAGGGCAGCAGGTAGCGTATTCGGGCCTAGTCATGCCGGCTGTGGTGTTTACCGATCCGGAAATTGCCACCGTTGGACTGACCGAAGCCCAGGGCTTGGCCCAAGGTCTCAAGCTCACGGTGGGTCGGTTTCCCTACGCCGCCAATGGTCGGGCGCTCTCGATTCAAGAGCCGGAGGGCTTTGTGAAGATGATCGGTGATGCCAAGACGGGTCGGCTTTTAGGGGTGCACATCGTGGGGGCTGAGGCTTCCAATCTCATTGCGGAAGCGGCTTTGGCGCTTGAAATGGGAGCTCAGGTGGAGGACTTAGCGCTGACGATTCATCCGCATCCGACCTTGTCGGAGGTGTTGATGGAGGCTGCGGAAGTGACGCTGGGGCATCCGGTGCATATTTTTCAAAAAAAGAAGGGTTAAAGGCCGTTGCAATTTTGGTCTTTGGTGGCAAAGTCGGAAGCTACGTCTGAGAGGCCAGGGGAGGGCGACTTATCGCTCGTCCAACCGTTTGAGACTCCTTATTTAGAGTATGCCGCTGTCCAGGCCTTGCAAAAGCAACTGGTGAGTTTGCGGTTGGCTGAGAAGATTCCTGATACCGTTTTGTTCTTGGAGCATCAAGCGGTGGTCACGGTTGGTCGTGGGCTGCAAAAGAGGAGCAACGACGATGACGACAACAGCGGTCATCATCAACTTCATCATCTCCTGCCGCCGCCGCTTGAGGTCCCTGTTGTGCCGACAGAGCGGGGGGGAGGATTGACCTACCATGGGCCCGGGCAGCTGGTGATTTATCCGATCTGTCGGCTCAGTGGCCAAGGTCGCTTCCCGCATCATGATGTTTTAGGCTTCATTCGGGTGCTAGAGCAATGGGTGATCGACGAACTCCAGGCGCGCGGGCTTCGCTCGCATGCGCAGCCGGGGGCCACAGGCGTTTGGGTGGGGGAGAAGAAAGTAGCCTCGCTAGGGATCGCAGTCAGGGGGTGGGTGACTTACCATGGCTTAGCGCTCAACATGACCACGGATTTATCACGCTTTTTTAGCTTTGATCCCTGCGGTTTTGCCCCGGAAGTGATGACGCGGCTGCAAGATTGCCTGCCGTCGTTCTCGCAGGAAAATTGGCGGCAGGAGTGGGAGCAGGCCTTGGCTCAGCGGATTGAGCCCGGGGCCACAGTCGAGTCGTTGACGTGGCGGCAAGCGCAAGTGCGGGTGGCGCAGTTGCGCTTGCCGCCGTGAAGTCCGCAGACACTCTTAGACACACCGAGACACAAAGACTTTCTCACCCTGAGTGTTGCTTGAGAATGACGCAACAGAAAAAGAAACTTGCTTGAGCGACGCAATTTTAGCCCCGCCCCGCGCAAACGACCCTTGCCTCTAAGGCGCCTTTTTTTGGGGGGCTTGAAGAAAAAAAAAGAAAAAAAATAGTCAAGTTCATGACCAAAACTCTGTTCAGGGGAAAGTAAAAAACGTGTGTTTTTTATGATTAACCCTGCGGAAAAAAATAGGTCGTCTAAGCAATCGATTCGGAAGTTAAGACAACCATCGCTCAGTGTGATGGGAGCCTTGGTTTTGTTAGTGAGCAGTGAAGTGGGCGGGTGTGCGAAGTCAAGCACGACGAAGAGCACCAAGGGTCAGTTGTCCCGCAGTGGCGCCCATCATTATTGCCGTTTTGCCAAAATCGCTGCAGCCTTCTTACGCGACGGCCAGTAAGTTTTAGTACTTGGATGTAAAATCGTTGAATCAGAGAATCCGTGACGCCTAGTCACTCACCCACTCCAGTGGCATCGATGGCAGCAAGTTATATTCAAAAAATTTTTGCTGGCATCTATAGCAATTCAAATGGTGGCAGTAATGTTTTATTTTTAAATAACCTAGTGCAAGCGATCGACGTGAGAATTTCTGGGATTAATACAAAATCAATAGCCTATCGAAAGCTCCGAGTTGTATCAGTGCCACTGCTAAGTCTTGGACGGTGGAACTTTCGGCGATTGGTTCCATGCTCACCATGAAGCTTACCTACCTGCAGTGTATGGATCTTTTTACTGGCACCACGGCTACCGGATCGGGGATTCTATTTGGGAAAAGTGGGACGAACTATTCTGTCGTCACCAGCCTTGAACAGATGTCCAATGGCAGTTATAGCACAGTGGGAGTTTTTACCAGTTACGCTAATAGCACCAACTACGGATCGACCTCAAGTTCCGCGCCTGAGACGTTAGATGCCATGCTATTTTCTTATTTTCCAACCACCAGTAACGATGAAATTCAGCTGATTCGTTTTAAGGCTATTCCCCTCAGCTCGACCTTTGAAATGCACGTGGGCGCTAATGTCGTGAACATCCAGCCTGCAAATGGGTGTTATAATGCGCTCTTGAGGGCAGGGTTTCGTATGATTTCTGATGGCACTTACATCTACTCTGACGGCGCTTTAAACGTTAATCAATCGACGCAACAGTATTGGAAGTATAACGTTTTCCTCAATGCTTCCAACTTATCGCTTGATGCAACGATGAGTGATTATCAGACAGTTTTAAATTCTGTAACAATTAACAATACGGAGACCTCTTTGAATTGTTCAGAAGCCACAGGATATCCTAGGCTTGCTATGACTTCTAGCAGTGAGTCATGCACGGCGCCTTCCTGGAACTGCATCGCAGGTAACCCAAGTCACGCCCTCAAGCAGGATGCAAGCACTTTTGCAAACCGTTTTTGATATCAGTACGCCTGGGTTAACAAGCATCTCAGATTAAGCAACCAAACGTAGGACGAAGACGCTAGTCGGAAGGACAACTGCGACCTTTAAATGAGAACCCCCTGCATGCTCGCTCTTGAGAGCCGCGCGCTTGCAGGTGGTTTTTTTCTTGCGAGTGTTAGAAAAAAAAAGACGAGAGAGAGATCGCTTGATCGGTGCAAAAGCGAACAACAGCCAAGCCTAATGTCGCACTTTGGTGCCTCCCCTCTCGTACTAAGCTGTGCCAAAGAGTATGCAGCCAAAAAACGGTCAGCCAAGCTACATTCGTCTTGCAGTGTGCAAGAAAAACGCTTCAAGTAGACGCGCTCAAAAGTAGAATGGGGTTCACTGCGCTGGCCTATTGGCGCACTTAGAAGTGGAGGCGACAACCTGGAGTGGCGGCCTGCCGCAGCTGCTCTTGTGTACTGTCTTGCAGCGGGCTTTGGTGCTGCCCTGGACACAAGTAAAGATCGCGCAAGGAAGCGGCCTGTGGGAGGTAAAGGCTTAGGTACCTGGCCCCGGTATCGCCAAAAAAGTTAAACGATAAAGCCAACTCCGTGAGCTCGGGCAGGTCTTGCAGGTGGTGCGCAACCTGGATGAGCTGTAAATAGCTGAGGCGGCAATGATCCAGCATGAGTGATTCTAGGTAACGGGTATGGTGAAGGTTTGTGCTGAGCGCTTGGATGTCGGAGTCTGAGGCGCAATGACCGCCAAGATTGAGCTCGACAAGAAACGGTACTCGCTTGAGCTGCTGCGCCAGCAGACCGATTGCACCTTCGCGCTGAGTCGCAGCCTCCCCGCTCCGATTGCTTAACCTTAAAATCCGTAAACGAGGCACGTGCTTCAACTGGCTTGCAAGCGCAGCGATTCCGTCTCGGCCGAAGGGGACGTCATTGAGATTGATTTCACGCAGCTGGGGGAAGTGTTTCAGCTCGGCTGCTAGGGCGATGATGCCCGCATCCCCAAACCGATTGTAACTGAAATCCAAACGCCTGAGTCTTGGCGCGTCTTTTAAGTGCCTGGCCAGTCTAAGAATCTCTGTGTCCCCAAGAAGATTGTTTCTTAAGCTCAGTACGGTCAGTTGGGGCATCTGCCTGAGTTGCCAAGCCAGCAGGTCTATTTGCTCAAGACTCATGCCTGCGCCGCCCTCGAGCTCAAGAATTTCGAGTTCTGGAAGGCCTTTTAAAAGCTCGCTCCACTGCGTGAAGTGAAACGCCGCTCTGTCGGCTTGCACGACGCCTAAGAGATGGAGGTGCAGGCCTTCTCTGAGGGGCGGGCCAGGGTGGGGCCAAAGGTCAAGAAATTCAAAGCGCTGACCGGGAAAGGCACGACTTAACCGCTCTCGCCCTTGAGCACCGACCGGGTTAAAGTTACAATTGAGTGAAAAGAGCGCGGTTTGCGGAAGCGCGTCGATCAGGTGTCTAACGCCTGCGCTTGAGATACTGTTACCCATCAGGTTCAAGCTCGTCAAATGGGGTAGCTCAGGCAGGAGGAGGGTTGCCAATTGCCGCACTCCTTCATCTTGAATACGGTTGTGCGAGAAATCCAGCTCGACAAGGTGGGGTAACTTCTGGGCGAGCAGCCGCCAAAGGTCAGCAGGTATGGGCTGTTGCGGGTTTTTTAAGCGAAGCGCCAGCCGATCAAAGGCTGCCACGTCGGTAGAGTTGAGAAAATCTCGCAACTCATCCATGGTGGTAAAGCTCAAGCGCAGTGCGTTTGAGCAGTAAGGGGCCTTGAGCCGGTGGGAGCGGTTATTTTGCCGCAAGAACAGCTGATAGCTGATCTGGCGCACTTCAGAAAGCGTATCCTGTGCGTGCTTGCGTCTATAGTCAACGGCCTCCGGTGCACCGGTCAGGGCAGTAAAAAAAGCCTGCGAGCTCAAGGCGAGGCGCATAAAAGAGCGCGACTCTAAAGCGGACTCAATCTGGCGCCTAGCATCAAGCGGTAAGGCAAGTAGGAGGGGTAGTGGCGGCGGCGAGGGTGGGGAGGGACAAAGCCTGATTGCGGGAGGTTGGTTTCTTGCCCTTTTTGTTGCGGATTTCAGCGACGGCGCGTGCTCGGTGGCTTCTGCTTGGCGCGGTGCAGAGCTCATCGCGAGCGTCAGGGTGCAAAGCAATAAGAAGTAGGAGCAGCCGAAGAGCTGGCTGCGGCTTTGAGGCTGCTTGAGGGCTAGAGCGGCAGCAAGTAGCTGGCGGTCTAGCCGAACGGGAGTGAGACCTGGAGTGAGAAGGGAGGTGGGGGTGGCAAGTGGGTTGGGGTGCATGATGGTCGTAAGAATAGACGCATTGAGGTTAAAAAGCCATACAATACACTAAGCGAATGAAAAATAAGGAGAGCTTGGAACTGCAGGGGTAGTAGAAAGTGGTAATCGGTGAGGTGAGCGATGCGTAATGAAGGGCTTACACCCGGCAGCTGAGGTTTGGCAGATTAATTTTAACCGTGTATTATTTTAATCAAGTTCCCTAGCAGCACCTCAGATCGGCTGGCTGGGGGGAGGTAATATGAGTTTGGGGAGCGCGAGTGCGAGAGTCTAGTATCTTCAGAAGGGACCTTCAGGCCAAGTTGCTGGAGGTTAGGCTTAGATGATTGGGTGTGCATGTGGTTTTGAAAAAATTTTTGAGTAAAAAAAAGAGCCTAGGGAACATGTGCTGTTTAAAAAACTAAGACTCCTGATCGCTAGGCGAACCATCGTCATCGGGCTAACTGTTGCGTCCATCACCCTGCCGCGAATCTTACTCGCTGAGATCGGGAAAAAAGAGTTTGAAGCTGGGGAGAAAGTGGCAAAGTACATTCTTGCCCACTACCCCAAGGATCAGTATGTTTAACCAAGTCTAAGGCGAGCGCCAGTGCCGTTTGCGGCTTACTTGAGCTTAGAGGATAAGACGCTTGTGAAGAATCTTCCACTTACCGATTTTTGCTTTATCCGAGGGGGCGGCACCCACCAGCTGGGGGCTGAACTGGGACCTGAGGGGGAGGCGTGACTTTTTTAGCACGCTGATGAGTTTTTGCCTTTGACGAGCGAGCTTCAGGGACGCAGGAAATTGTTAATCATTAACTTTTTCTTGAGCGGACGTTCGCTGGCGGGCTGTCATCCCTATCTCACCCATTATCGAAATCAAAAGCGAGCCACTTTCACGGCAGTTGAGGTTTCGGCGATAACGATGGAAAGTGAGCAGGCCCAGTTGAATTCTCGGTTTCCGTCTCTAGATGTCTTTTCGCTGAGGGGTAGAAATGAAATTTAGAATGATTCCCAGAACTTTAGTCCTATTTTGATGAGGGTGGCGGCAAAACTTTACCGGGACACGGTCGAGTTTGCAGGCTGTGATATTAGAAAGCCAAGCCAACTTCTGGCACGGTCGGAGTACCAGGCGTTTGTTAAGGAAATGCGGGCGGCAAGAGTCAGCGCTTCACTTGGACTCTTGAATGACGATTGGACCTCGATAGTCTTTGAGATGGGTCGCAATCTAAAAAAATTCAGCGATATCATGGTTTTAATGATCAACAAAGAGGAGAGGTACAGCGACGCGGAGTCGTCGCGGCTGGTTAAAGCTCGGCTTTCTGAGGGGTTGGCTCGCAAGCGTGCGACAGTAGGCGTGCCCGACGCTAGTCATCGTTTTTTGCTTTATCCGAGGGGGTATCACCCGGCAACTGAAACCTGAAACTAGAACTTAAAAAGGAGGCGCGTCTTTTCCCGCACCTTGATGAGTGTCCATCTTTGGTGGGAGAGCTCCAGGGACGACGTAAGGCGAGTCCCACTTTCACGGCGGCTGAGGCTTTGGCGATCACGATGGCAAGTGAGCAGGCCCCAGCTTGAAGGAATAGTCTCCGTCTTTAGAGGTCTTTGCGAGATGTCTTTGCGCCGAAGGGAAGTGCAAAAACTCAGACTGATCCCGAACACTATGATCCTATTTTGATGATGATGGCAGCAAGGCTTTACCGCGACAAGGCAGAGTTTGCAGCCTTCGATATCAGAAAGCTAACCCTACTTCTGTCGCGACCGGAGTACTAGGCGTTTGTCAATGAAATGAGGGCGGCGAAAGTTAGTTATCCACTGGGACTCTTGAATGACGACTGGTCTTTGAGATGGGTCGTAATCGACAAAACTTCAGCGATATAATTTACTGATCACCAAAGAGGGGGAGTACGGCGACGCGGACTCGACGCGGCTGCCAAAGGCCCTCGTTTCCGAGCGAGTGGCTCGCAAGCGTCATGAAGCAACCGTACCCGACACTAGGTGACCCATCCTCGTGACTGTGAGAACGGGGCGGTGAGAGAGTCCTCAGGTTTGCGGGGCGAAACGTGTCTGAGGCTGCTTTTAGTTTTTGCGGCCTAGTCCGCTGAGTAAATCTAACACTTCCTTGCGGGTGACGGGGTTATCTTTGAATTCGCCGAGCAGCGTGCTGGTAATCGTGCGGGAGTTTTTTTTTTCAATGCCGCGCATCATCATGCACAAGTGGTCGGCTTCAATGATCACCGCAACGCCTTCGGGCGAGAGGATGCGGTTTAATTCATGCGCAATTTGGCCGGTTAGGCGCTCTTGCACTTGCAATCTGCGGGCAAAAAGGTCGACAATGCGGGGAATTTTAGAAAGACCGATGATTTTGTCGCGGGGTAAGTAGGCCACGTGAGCTTTGCCAAAAAACGGCAACAGGTGGTGCTCGCACAGTGAGAAAACCTCAATATCGCGAATCAGCACCATCCCTTCGCAGCGCTCCGAGAACAGGGCGTCTTTAACCAGGTGATTGGCGTTCTGGTGATAGCCTGAGGTCAAAAATGTCAGTGTGCGCTCGAAGCGCTCCGGGGTCTTGAGTAAGCCCTCGCGAGTTCGGTCTTCTCCCAGTAAATCTAAGATGGCAGCCATTTTCTCGGCAATTTTCCCTTGCATTGGCGGTGAGCGCTGGCCCTTATCACTGTGCGGGGTGTCCAAGCGAGCAGCCAAAGTGGTGGTGGAGAGGGTGGTGGGGTCGAGACTCACCGCTAGGCTTACCGTGGAGGGGGAGGGGATAGCGGGGGCAGGTAAGGGAGAGTGATGAGAAGGGCCGGTGGGAGCGGGTGGGGGAGATAAATTTTTCATGGGAAAGATGGTTATAGTAGAGAATAGCGAAATCTGATATCAAAATTTAATGTCACAATTGAATACTCAAAGCGTGTTACAAGCCTTAAGTCAAGTGCAAGATCCTGATTTAAAAGATAATTTAGTCAGTCTCGGGATGATTCAGGATCTGGTGGTCAGCGAGCAGGGCGCGGTGTCGTTTAGGGTGGTTTTAACCACCCCGGCTTGTCCGGTGAAAGCGCAAATGGAGGCCGAGTGTCGCACGCGGGTGGAGGCGTTGCCGGGTGTGACGTTGGTGACGATTGTGATGGACGCGGTGGTGAAGCCGCGTCGGGAGACGCCGAGTCAGGGGTCGTCGCCATCGGTGAAGGCGGCCACCTCGCGACCGATTCGGGGGGTGAGCCATGTCATTGCGGTTTCAAGTGGTAAGGGCGGCGTGGGGAAGAGCACGGTGGCGGTGAATTTGGCTACTTCTTTAGCGCTGGATGGTGCACGCGTGGGGCTGATGGATGCCGATGTCTATGGACCCAACGTGCCCACCATGATGGGTGTGACGGATTCGGTGAAAATTGAAAAAGATGACCAGGAGCGCGAGATGTTCGTCCCTCCGCTGGCGCACGGCGTCAAAGTCATGTCGATGGGGTTTTTGATCCAAGGCGATCAGCCGGTGATTTGGCGTGGACCGATGCTGCACAGCTTGGTGACGCAGTTTTGTCATCAAGTCAACTGGGGTGAGCTGGATTACTTGGTGGTGGATATGCCTCCTGGTACGGGGGATGTGCAGCTTTCCTTGGCACAACTGGTACCGGTGACGGGCGCGGTTTTGGTATCCACACCGCAGGAAGTGTCGATGCAAGATGTGAGGAAGGCCTTTTTCATGTTTGAAAAAGTCCGAGTCCCGGTCTTAGGCATTGTCGAAAACATGAGTTATTTCCAGTGTCCTGGTTGTGAAGAGAAGCATTTTCTCTTTGGCCAGGGCGGCGGTCAGGTCTTAGCGCGGAAGTTTCGCACCCCGCTGTTAGCCGCATTACCGTTGTATCAAGGAGTCGCAGAAGGCGGCGAAGTGGGTCAGCCGATCGTGGTGCGGGAGCCGCAAAGTCTGCTTGCGCAGTCGTTTCGTGCTTTAGCCGGTCGGGTTGCTCAGGAGATCTCTATTTTAGTCAATCAAGAAGGCAAAGGCTTGCCTCAGATTGAAATTGGCGCGTTTCACTAGGCGCCGGTGCGGCTTGCAACGAGTGATCCGTAAGCAAGAAGTCCCCTCGTTTGGGGTCTTTGGAGAGCTTGAGCTTGATTGATTGAGACGAGAAAGCGTCTGGGCGTCAATCGGTGGAGGGAAAGCGCGAGCGGGTGATTAGGTGTTGCCGATGGCTTCCACGGGGCAGGCTTCTAAGGCCGCCTTGCATTGCTGTTCTTCCAGCTCATTTTCCGGCTGTTTCATGACGTAAGAATAGCCGTTATCCTCTTGACGGGTAAAATTGGAGGGGGCTTCGGAACGACATGCGTCGCAGTCAATGCATTGATCATCGACATAATACGAACCCACCACATTTTCAGGCCATTTTTTTGTAGAATCTGCCATAATAGAATAAAGTGCCGTCGAAGAGGGATCTGGGGAGAAACCCTTGGTTTTTAAGTGGCCGTTTTTTGGGTCTCTTTGTGCTGTGGCGCGCTCCTGTTGTCCCTTGTTTGTACCCACTGTTTTTTGCCAATGTTAAGAGATTTGGTCCCTGAAGTCAACCTTTGGTTGGAAAGTGTTGAGCCTCTCTCCTATGACTGAACCGCATGATGATTATCAGCAGCAGACGCCGCAGCCGCCCACTCAGTCTGAGCCTGAGGTTGAGGACGCGGAGCATTTTAAGGTCATTATCAGTGATTTACATCTCTCAGCCGGGCGTTACTATGAGGGTAAGCTCAATCCGCACGAAGATTTCTACTTCGACCAGGAACTGTGTGACTTTTTGCGGCATTTTTCCAGTGGCAGTTTTGGGGAAGGCCCTGGCGGACATCCTGTCCGCGTGGAGCTGTTCATTAACGGCGATTTCCTGGACTTTCTCAACGTCTCGTTTCAAGGCGAGTTTGAAGACGCCATTTCGGAAAGCCTCTCGCTGCAAAAGTGTCAAGCCATTTTTGCAGGCCATGCGGAAGTCATGCGGGCGTTACGCAGTTTTGCAGCCAAGCCTGGCAAAACCATTACTTATTTGATTGGCAATCATGATGCTGATTTATTTTTTCCTCGGGTGCAAGAATTCATTACTCGGGCTTGGGATCCAGACGGTCAGTACCCGAGTGAAAAGGTACGACTCATTGCCCACTGCGACCGTGTGCGGCTTGCAGGCGGTATTGAAGTGCACCATGGCAATCAGTTTGAGGCGGTGCATTATCTGAGTTTTGAGCACCCGATATTGTCGTTAGACTTAGAAAACCCGGTGCTCAATTTACCTTGGGGCAGTTTTTATGTTTTAAAAATTTTGAATCGGCTGCGTTGGGAGCGCGATTTAATTGACAAGGTGCGACCGATCAAAGCTTTTGTCTTTTACGGCTTGTTGTTTGATTTTCGCTTCACGCTGCGCTTTATTTTTCTCTCAGCCTATTACTTCCTCAAGACGCGCTTTATTTCTAGCCCCCAGCGCAAAGTCTCGTTACGCGGGACGCTGGATATTTTGCGCCAGGAGGTCGATTTTGCTTTGGATTTAGAAAAGCAAGCCCGCCGGCTGCTCGATCAGGAGGCTGAGGTGAAGGTGGTGATCTTCGGCCATACGCATAAGCCGATGAACCGCATTTATCCAGATGGCAAGCAATACATCAATACCGGCACCTGGACCAAGATGATTCACCTAGACTTAAGAAACCTGGGCCCCAAGATCTCCCTCACCTTTGCCTTCATTCGCATTCAGGGAAAGGAGGCGCACGCCGAGTTACGCGAGTGGCTGGGAGAGCAAAGTCCGCACCGGTCGTTTCACTTTTAGTGCACTGCACTGCACTGCAGCAGCCTGCGTCAAAAAGTCCTTTTTCGTAGCCGTACTTGGGGCTTTTAGCCCCAAGTACGGCTACGATACTTCAGATAGTAACAGGTCAAAGTCCTTCGGAAAAGAGCTCTGAGCCCCGGCTGTTGCAGGGTTGCGCTGACTTTGGGGTTTTCGGTGTGAGCCAGCTCGGAGGTGTCGGAGGTGGATGATACGCCGTTGATCACGGCATCGAAGCTCGCCGATTTCTTCGCTTTCAGGAGCTTAATTTTCTCTTCCACCGTGTCTTGCATCACGCGGCGGTAGACTTGCACCGAGCATGCTTGCCCCATACGGTGGGCTCGATCGGTGGCCTGATTCTCCGCAGCAGGATTCCACCAGGGCTCAGCATGAATGACGTAGCTTGCGACAGTCAGGTGTAAGCCGGCGCCACCGGTTTTAAGCGCCATGATCAGCACCCGACCTTGTCCTCTGACTTGCGGGCTTTGAAAGGTGCTGAGGCTGTCTTCACGCCGCTTGCGAGTCACGGTCCCGTGGATGGCGTAGGTTTCAATCCCCCGCTTCTCAAGCTCCTGCGCCCAGCGCTCTAGCGTGGTGACGAACTGAATAAAAATCAACACACTCTCGCCTCCTTCGACAACCGAGGGCGGCGTTTTAAGGATAAATTGCAGTTTTGGCGTAATTTTTGTCTATTTCACTTGCGGCAAACAACTGGGCTCTGAGCAGGCTTGTCTGAGGCGTAACAGCGCAGGCAGCATTAGGAACTGCGATTTCAGCTCGCCGACCTTTAAGATCGACTCGTTGACTTGCTGTGTGAAAGCCAGTGCGATGTCTCGGTAAAGCTTGCGCTGTTGCGTCTCAAACGGCAGATGAATGCAGGTTTCCACTTTTTGTGGCAACTCCCTTAAAATTGCATGCTTAGTGCAACGCAACAGCAAGGGGTGGATCTTGCGCCGTAGGAACTAAATCTCTTCTCTAGAGCGGGCGGAATAATAAACGGTCTTTTTTCCTTCTCTGGAGCCCTTGCGGTCGTAGGCGGCCAAATCCTCTAGATCGGTCAGTTTTTCATAGCGATTGCGGAAAGGACACCCCCCACCCCGTTCCGTGGCGCGTCACCGCCCATTTGGGCCCAAAGCCCCGCAAACGAGTCGGCATGAAGGAAGCGCGTGCGCGGCCTTAGAGTGCTCGCCTGCCACCGTGCGAAGACTGGTGCAAGACGGCGTGCTTCCTTGCGAAACCACCCGCAAGGGCCACCACAGATTCCGGGTCGAGGACTTAAAGCGGCAGAAGACCCCGGCTCCGGGTTAAGAGCCCAACTGTGAGTTGGGGGTTAGGCGTTCATTTGCGCGACGCTGTAAAGGCAGCAGAGACTTCGGGATCACAGCAGAAGGCGCATTAGTTGATGGGAGTCTGTGAAATCATTCTTCAAACTGAAAATGACATCCCGCCGGCCCAGCTGCTCTGAGCTGCCTTTGAAGCTCGTGACTAATACCGTTTTGTCGTAAGTCTACCTGAGTGAGCTTACTTCGAGGATTTGTCCGTAGCGCTTGGATCAGGTGGGTTGCTCCCGCGTCTCCTAGGTGATTGCCATGCAGATCCAAAGAGGTGAGGGCGGGGAGACGGTGGAGCTGGGCCGCCAGGGATGCTGCTCCGTCGGGTCCTAGGTCATTGAATGCAAGATTCAAAGAGGTAAGGGCCGGGAGACGGTGGAGCTGGGCCGCAAGAGAAGCTGCTCCCGCGCGTCCTAAGCCATTCCCGTCTAGATTCAAAGAGGTGAGGGCGGGGAGACGGTGGAGCTGGGCCGCCAGGGATGCTGCTCCCGCGTCTCCTAGGTTATTGTATCCAAGATTCAAAGAGGTGAGGGCGGAGAGATATTGGAGCTGGGCCGCTAGGGATGCTGCTCCCGCGTCTCCTAGGCCAAAACTCCTTAAATCCAACTCAATGGCTTGTGCGTGAGTCCGTTGACGGAGCAGTGCCCAATCCCCGTCTTGCCATCCTCCAGGGCGATTGAATTGAAAGGAGAAGCGATTAAACTCCCTGGCAGCGGCAGTTCCCAGAAACACTCTCATCTCTGCAACAGCTTGAAAGCGCAGTTTGAGTGCGTTGGAGAGGTAGGGCAGCTGGCGGCCTACTCGCGTTAGAGCGTATCGCTCTAAAAATTGTGGGTAAGTCATTTCTCTAGCATCGCTCAGCTGGTCCCGCCCGTGTAACCTCCGACCCCGAATAGCCTCCTCGTGTGTGAGTAAACCGAACAGCTCCTTAGAA
>JAYTHP010000153.1:0-11842 GCA_043732485.1 Oligoflexia bacterium | reverse complement strand
CAACCCACCCTCGAAGCCGATCTTGAGCGCTCGCCTGTGGTGGTGGGTGACCGGGTGGCAGCCGAGCCCCTGAACCCCCAACAAGGGGTGATTTACGGGGTGGAGCCTCGCAAAAACTCCTTTTTAAGAAGCATGCCGGGCCGGCAAGCGGGAGTGCACGTGCTAGGCGCTAACCTTGATCTGGTGGTGGTGGTGGCCTCCACCCAAAGACCGACCTTTACACGGTCGATGGTCGATCGTTTTTTAGTCGCAGCCGAACTTGAGCGACTACCCGCGGCAGTCTGTTTCACGAA
The DNA here is from genome assembly GCA_043732485.1 of Oligoflexia bacterium. Lineage (GTDB taxonomy): Bacteria > Bdellovibrionota > UBA1018 > UBA1018 > UBA1018 > JAYTHP01. Next base: position 11,549 of record JAYTHP010000153.1, on the reverse strand, counting down.
GTGGGATCTGCTGGAACCCCCTCCCGCCGTCGCAGCCCCCGTCTTTTCTGCCACCGTGCCCCTCAATGAGTCTGCTGCTGCTCCTACTGCGACTCATTGCCTGCCTGGCAAGGAACCCCCGCTGTTACGGGAGCCGGAATCCCCGCTTTTGCACGAGATGAAATCCCATCTACACCTCTACCGCAGCCTCAACTATCCCTGCTTTCTGATCGGCAAAAAGACCAAAAAAGACGAAAAAGCTGCCGGATCAGACCAAGAAAAAAGCCAAGGCCCCACTCAGGAAACCCATCCAAGACCCCCTCAGCAAGAAGACCCACCCCCCCTTGCTGGTGAGGACTGGGCGCAACTCCAAAAGGCGGTTGCCGGGAAGCGGGTGCTTTACTGCGGTCAATCGGGCGTGGGAAAGACCTCGCTTTTACGACGTCTGATGCAAGACGCCGACTATGGGCGGATCGACGCCGTAAGCGAGCGTTCAGGTCTCGGTCGGCACACCACCACCAGCTCCCGCCTCACCCCCAACAAAGACGGCGGCTTTACGATCGACACCCCCGGGATTCGCGAATTTACCCTGAAAAAAATCTCAGCCCAGGAGCTGGCCCTAGGCTTCCCCGAAATGCAACTAGCAGCAAACCGCTGTCCGGATTCCGCTTGTTTGCATGACGACGGCGCCAGAAACTGCCAAAAAACCACGTTACCGCGTTACGCAAGCTACCGCAAACTGCTTGCGGAACTCAAAGAGCAGGAGCACGACTAAAAAAAAGACGGGCCAGCCTGGGCGGCGCGCCAAGCCACCGCTTAAACAAGCGCGTACTCTCTTTCATCACGGCTTTGTGCAAAAATGCCCCCCACTCCAGCCAAAGCAGCAGCCGAGAACTTACAGCAAAAGTCGATCGTTTAGCCATCTGTTCATTGCTTAGACAACGCCGCCTCCAAAACCAGTCCAAGAAAAGCAAACAAAAGCCCAACCCTCACCCACCTACCCACTCCCCAAACCCTCCTCTCTCAGTCAGACTCGCATCACCGTCGTCCCTTCGTCCCGCAAAATAACTGCAACGCCCCGCCGCGCTCGCGCGTGTACTGTTATTTCTATTACCCCACTTGCACTTGACAAATCGGGCAAAAGAGCCTACCTTTAAACTTCACGCTGCAAGACCAACCTGAATTACGCTTGGCTTATTTTTTTACACTCTTTCCCGGAGTGAGAGCCAAGCCTTTCGCTACTCGCTTCGTGCCACTTTTTTGTTTACTGCAGGGTGACTGGTCTCAAGTTTCCCTCCGCTACCGTCGCCTCTTCACTCCCCGCTTTGCAGCTAAAAACATGAGCTGCAAGCTTGCGCCTTGAAAGGCAACGCCCGTGATCCTGCAAAAAAAAGGGGTTCACTCCATCTTTTACGGCCATGACTTAGGTAACGACCCTGGCAACGAGTCATGGAAGCAAAAGAAAAGAAAAACATGAAATTCTTACTCCCTACCCGGCGGCCCACACCCCCTTCCTTATTGCAAACACTGACTCACCTCCCCGCGCTTGCTGGGAAACTTTTTCAGGGCACTTTGAGCGTTCGTAACCTCTTCTGGCTCACCCTTTTCTTGCTACTCTCGCCGTCCCGTCTCACCTATGCTGGATCGAGTAGCAGCAACCTCTTGAGTCAAAAAGAAAACCCAGCCGAAGCGATGACCCGCCGTGACGACAGCAACGGCGACGCCCCAGAAAAACCAAGCCCCCTGCAGCTGGCAGGGCTTGAGATTGCTTTGCGGCTTGTCCCCCTCAGTGAGGTGCAAGAGCTCTTGCAGCAACCGCGTTGGGAGGGTTATTTTTATAGCTTGCGGCGCTTTTGCCCTTTCCCCCACGAGCCCCAAACGCAAAGCCTGCTTGGGGGGGCCCTCTTTTCTCAGATTAAACCGCTCAAGCAACTGATCCAGGCAGCGGCGCACCACCCCGACCCCCAGGTCTTTTTAGCGTTAGTCGACCAGCTGCATGCAAGTCATGAGATTACGGAGGAAGAGAAAAAGGTTTATAGTCCGGCTTTTGCAATTGCCCCTGCAAGGCTTGGACGCCTTGATATTTTGGTTGTGCTCGAGCGCCATCACTATCCGTTGGACTTTTCCCCCACTCCCGCTTTCGCCACGTCGGCTCAGCGCTACCAAAATCGCACTTTTTACTTCCAAGAAGAGACCTCCAGCCCTCTGCTGCATGCCATTCGTGCGCACAAGCCCACCTCTGTGCGTTTTCTCCTCGACCACGGTGCCCAGCTCGCAGGGCGAGAAGCCCCCTGCAAAAGCTCGGCGCAGCAGCCCTCACCGCTTTTTATCGCCCTCCAGCAACTGGAACAAGAGCCGCCGCACCATGAGGCCGTTAACCGCGAGATTTTAGCGCACCTTGCGCGCGCTTACTTCAGTCGCACGACTGCAAACTTTGAGCAGCGCCGCAAGTTGATTGAAATCCTTTATGACGGCTACCTACTCAAACTCCTCACCTTAAAAGCGAGAGAAAATCTAGACGACGCCTCACCGCCACCCTTCGCCACCACCAAAGACCCGCTCGAAGGCTTAGTCTGGCTGATCGATCACGATATCGAAGACTTTAACCCCTGGTATAGCTGGCCTGCCTTGAAAACCAGTCAGACTGATCTCCTGCAGCTGATCTTTACCCGCGCTTACCGCGTCAAGTCGCAGCCCCGATGGACCGCACGCCCGCTGAGCAACTCCAACCGTGCGCTTTACCTCTCCTCGGTCGCAGCAACAGCAGACCACGCGGCTCCAGGCCGCGATCGCCTGATTGAGGCGCTACAGCGCTATTTCGTCTCACCTCAGGGGAGGCAAAAATTGGGGCGCAGACTCCGGCACTCGGAGCATTTCCAGTTTAATCATCACTCCCTTTTTTGCACCTACGAAATCGAACCGCTCTGGGACATCTTCCAGCTCCTCAGGGCTCAGCCCAGCAGCCTCAGTGACGGGGATAGCGCAACGGAATTCGCGCACAGCCTATCGCAGGTCTTCTCAAGTCTGATTGCCAGAAGCCTCAGGGAAGCCCGTACGCTCGATGCGGTAGAATCGCGGTTGCGTCTGGTTTTCTTTTTGATTCGCAAAATGCCGCAACTGCTTGAAAATGGAGCCCATTTGCGCGAGCAGGGCAGGGAGCGGCTGCAAGCGCTTTTTCAAGCGGCACTTGCGAGTCTCAAAAGCCCGATCCCACCTTCTTCTGATTCTACTTCTGCTCAGGCCTTACGCCCAGCCAAGCTGCTGCTTGCTGGCTTAAAAACGATTGTTCCTGATAAGACCCACATCCTTTCCTTGCGCCAGCGGGACACGCTAAGCAGAGCGATTAAAGGTCTGATGCAGCAACACTTAGGTCATAAGGAGGCGACCTCTTCCCCTTCCTCTGGGCACTTACTCCAAGACCTCAACCGGCAGTTTGCCCGCGAGTTACCTTGGGTCAAAGCTCTGCACCCGCTTGGATTAATCGGCGCCTATTCTCCGGCAGCCCACCAAGCGAGCTTTCGCTGCCGCAAAACCCGCTTTTTGATTCAACAAGCAGCACACCAAGGCGCAGCCTTTGGGCAAGTGGCGCTTGCACCCATTTTTGGCGATTGCGTACTTTGCGGCGAGCAAGCGGAGATCAGCTGTTCTGCGGCTCAAGTCGACTGTCTGAACCGCTTGTGTGCCAGCTGTAAACGCCACCAACTGGACAGTCTGTTCAGGGAAGACTTTGGCTACAAACCACGGGATCCCACCTGCCAACATTGCAAGCAACCGGTGCGCATCAGCGCTTTTGTGGATCCGCAAGCGCGCAACCCGCTAGGCGTCAGGCTTTTCTATGAACTAACGCCTGCGACGACCCTGCCACCCCCCCTGCACAGTGGGCCCTCGACGCTAGAACCGCTCTTTCAATCGCTCGGCCTTGACCCCACCTTAAGCAAGCTTGCGCGTCTGGCCTATCGCTATGAGCAAAAGTTGAGAGACCCGCAGTGGCGTCCCTGTCCCACCGAGTCTTGTCCGAGCGGTCAATCCTTTGGGCCGCAGACCCGGTTGTATTTTCACTGCAGCTGTTGTGGCTTCCAAGGCTGCCTGGAGTGCCAACTCCAGCATGGCCCCAAACAGGTGGACCTCGTAGATGGCCATTGTTTGATTGCAGCAGCCACCCTCTCCCCCCAGTTCCAGGCCCTTGCCCTGAAACAAGGCGCTCGTGCTCCGCTAGAACTGGCGCAGCTCCCTGGCTCCATCGGTGACACTTACCGCAACTTGAGTGAGACGCAGCAGCCGCTGCAAGCCGCACATCTACTGACGGACTATCTTACAACCCTTGCGCAAACCGTGCCTCAAGGTGCGACGTGTCCGATTTGTCAGGAGACGGTGGGCGAGACGCATCAGATCCCCGACCACACGCTTGACGGTCGCAACCGACCTTGCCCCCACTGCGGCGTGATGGTTGAAAAAATTCCCCACCAAGAAGGGGGAGCCTGCAATCATATGATTTGCCCCAATCCGCGTTGTCAAAAGGACTTCAACTTTAATCGCGGGAAGACAGCCCCGCTTGAAACCTTGCGCTCGCATGAGCCGATGCAGTATCCCGCAGGCGCAAGCGCACCTTGGTGGCAAAGCCGTTAGCGCGCCCTTCCCCCGCGCACCCATCTCGCCTCACCGCCTGCGCTTCGCTTTGCAGGGAAGGTGTGCAGTCGGTTTTTTGCGGAAAAGGGGCGGGAGGCAGAGGGGCAGGGGAGCTTTCAGCTTTTTGGCAAATTGACTTTTTTTTTGCACTCTTTTTACCCCGAATGAAAAAAGTCATGTTATTTTAAAGATCCTCACTCCCACCCTTGTGAAGGACACCTTTCCCCCCCCCGCACTGAGTCGACTTTTGAGCACCCACCCCCCACCGGAGCGCAAAGCATGGAGTTAAAAAAAAGCTATTTTGGTCATCCGACAGGACTTTTTGTGCTGTTTTTTACCGAAATGGGCGAGCGTTTTTCTTATTACGGCATGCGCTCCTTGCTCGTGCTCTATCTCACGCAAGAAATCCTCCTCGCACGGAGCGACCCGCACGCCGGACCGGCTGCTGCCAAGATTATCGGCTTTCAAGCCGTCCAAAGCGCTCTACAGACGCTCTTTGGCGCATTGAATCCGCAACAACTGAGCTCGCAAATCTACGGTTTTTATACCTTTTTAGCCTACCTCACCCCGCTGATGGGGGGCTACCTGGCGGATCGCTATTTTGGTGCCCGCAAGACGGTGCTCGTCGGCGGTCTGCTCATGGCCTTAGGTCATTTTCTGATGATTGCACCCTCTTGCCTGATGATTGCTTTGCTGCTCTTAGCGCTCGGTAACGGCTGCTTTAAGCCCAACTTATCGAGTCAAGTCAGCACACTTTATCCACCGCAAGACCCCAGGCTCACGGCGGCTTTTACTTTTTTTTATATGGGCATTAATCTGGGCGCCTTTTTTTCCCCGCTGATTTGCGGCTCCTTAGGGCAAATCTATGGCTGGCATGTCGGTTTTGCAGCCGCAGGCCTAGGCATGCTCTTAAGCCTCCTGATTTACTGGCAAGGCGGAAAAAGCACGCTGCTGCCTGCTGCGGCTAAAAACGAGCGGCAACAGTTCACCCCGGTCCCACCCCCCTCCCCCCTCGCACGTTCGCCTGATCAACCTACCACCCGCCACCGCGTCGCGAGGTGGGGTAGGCTGAGTTTCCCTTTTTTGCTGGTGCTTGCAGTCAATCTCCTGTTTAGCTCGCTTTACGAGCAAATTGGCAACACCTTGCAAATTTTTGCCGATAGCTCCGTGCAATGGCACTGCTGGGGCATGCAAATCCCCTCCACCTGGTTTCAAGCCATCAACCCCATTTTTATTTTTCTCCTCGGACCGCTCTTTTCCGCCACCCCAAGCCAGCCGTCTGGCAACCGTAACCGCAACGCCTGGTTCTCGTTTGATCCCTTTTTGAAAATGGCTTTAGGACTTTTTTTACTAGGCGCAGCCTTTCCAATTCTCATTCTGGCCTTGCAAGTCACCCCCTCGCACGAGAAGATCCACCTCTTGTGGATGGTGGCGCTGATGCTTTGCTTGAGTATCGGCGAACTTTTTTTAATGCCGACCAGTTATGCGCTCGTCGGCAGACTATTTCCCGCCTCCCGCTTAGGCGTCGGAATGGGACTTTTTTTTATCTCCCAAGCCTTTGGCAACCTGTTCTCAGGGTTTTTAGGGACGTTTTATCAGCCCGCCCACCCCACCCCCTTCTTTGTGGGCATCAGCGTGCTAGGCTTAGGCTCAGCCACCCTCCTTCTGCTCTTGCGCTGGCACCAGGGCAACGCGCTGTTTGCAAGTCCACTCTCATTAAGCCCGCCGCTTCCTCCCTCCCTCCTTTCTTCCCTCTGACTGCCAGCGCTTGATCCGTGGGCTGGCTGGTACGGGTTACAAAAAAACAGCGAAACTATTTTGATTTTCTTTGTTCTCCAGCTCCTTTCACTCCTATACTCAAACACAGCAAACCCGAAGCGCCCTTCGTGGTGCCTGCCGCAGTACCGCCTCTCCGCCTCCTCCTCCTCCTCCAGCCAAACGCTTGCCGGTGGGCTTGAATTGTGATGCAGAGTTGGCTGCAGGGGTGTCATTGCAGAGATTGGGGTGGGGGAGAGAGTGCTAGGTGCGCGTGCGTGGTAAAGCATTCAGAAGATCGATTTTGAGGACCACAGCCCACGGGCCCACCCCGTAACAGCCCTCTCCTGACGCTCTCCCCCAAGCCCCACTGAGAGACGTCCAAAAACAGATTGACTAAAAAAAAGGTGAACCAAAAAAAGATGAAAATTACGGAAAACAGCCTCACCACCGACACCACCCACACCGACACACCCAAAAAACCGCTGGCCTCCAAGCGCGACCGCTCGGAGCGGTTTTTAGCCCGTTGTGGGTTGCAGCCCCGTTTGACCGGTCCGACGACCTCACCCGCTTTGCTCCTCCTCATCTTGCTGGCAGCCACCCCACTCGTGCTGGCGCGCGGTGGCTTTGCGGCAAGCCCCCCGGAACGGTTAGTGACGCGGCCTGAACACGAGATTAAAATAGACGGCGTCACAGGCGCTTTCATCACGCAGCGCACCGCCTATGGGCAACTCAATAACTTTGCTTTTTCGCTCAACTACGGCAGACTACTCAACGACGCAGGGTCTCTCGAACTCACAGGCAGTCTGCAGACCAGCTATGCGGGTTACACCGACAGCTCATCAGGCACCCAGGCCACCACCACCTCTTACTCACGCTTTCTTGGGCTCTCAGTCGGCGTCTTATGGAACCTAGTGTCTGAGCAAAAAAGCTGGACTGATGCTTTTTTTCTCGGGGGCGCAGTCGGGCTCCGGGGCTATTTGAGTAACCAACCCAGTGCCTCCTCCGACTCCAACGACCACTCGCTGATTGTGGAGCTGACGTTTGGCAAGAGATTGCAATTACTGAGCTTTTTATCTTGGACCCCCTCTTTCACGCTCACACTTCTGGCCAATCACGAGCTCCCCAGTCTCTCAGGCTCCCTCACACCCCTGAGTGTTTCATTGCTCTTTTAGCGCACAACTTAACGCACAACGATCTCAAGCGCGCAGACCGAGATCAAGACGGTAACCCCTGATTGTCAAAGAAAGCTTTCTGTTTTTATGATGCAACCCGCTAAGCTCAGCCCCACTCGTCGTCCCTTTTTCTGGATCCTCCAAGGCGTGATTTGCCTGCTAGGCCTGCTCTTTGCGCAGCATTTCTACCCCAAGGCCTTTCCCTTTGTGGATCTCGAGATTACCATGGACCGCGGCAAGGCCCTGCATGAAGCCGAGCAACTGGCAACAGCGAGACACTGGTTACCTGAGCACGCCCGCACCTCAGCGCTCTTTCATCTCGAGCGCGCCACCCAGAATTTCATTGAGCTGGAGTGCGGCGGGGTGGAGACCTTCTCCCACCTGATTACCCAAAAGGCCTTCTTTCCCTACACCTGGCAAGTGCGGCGGTTTCAAGAGAAAGATCCCCATGAAACCTCGGTGTTTTTTACGCCAGAAGGCACACTTGCCGGCTTTTACCGCAAGCTCACGCCTTCTGATCCCGGCGCGGCGCTCCCACCTGCGCCTGCCCGTGCGCGCGCTGAGGCGGCCTACCAAGAGCTCTTTGGCAAACCGCTGACCGGCTACGCTTTTTTAGAATCCTCACAGCTCACCCAGATCAGTGGCCGCATCGATCACACCTTTACCTACCAGCGCCCCAAAGTTGACTTCCCGGGAAACGCGCTTGGCGACGGGACCTTTCGCCTGCGCCTGACCCTCAGTGGCGAGGAATTGACGGAAGTGCGAGCGTTTGTTAAAATACCCGAAGCCTTTTTATTGCACTATCAAGAACTGCGCTCTGCCAATGAACTCACCGCCTCGGTATCAAGCCTCGTCTTGCTCTTGCTCTACGGCCTGGGTGGCTGCGGTTTTGGTTTGTTCTACCTGATCAGGCAACGCAGACTAGTTGCGCGGCCCGCGCTCCTGCTTGCTGCAGGGATTGCGCTTTTGGGGTTTGTCGAAGCGCTCAACCAACTGCCGCTTGCCTGGATGGACTATGACACGGCGCTTTCTTCCAGCCAGTTTCTGGCCCGTAAGATCAGCAATGGCTTGATTCAAAGTCTTTTTGATTTCTTCATTCTCAGCGTGACGTTTATCACGGCCGAGGGACTGACCCGCGCCGCCTTCCCGCAGCATCCGCAGTTCTGGCAACTTTGGCGCGCTCCTCAGTCCGGCAGCTTGAAACTGCTAGGCCTCACGCTCGGCGGCTATCTCACGCTGGGCTTAGCCTTAGCCTACCTAGTGAGCGTTTATCTGGTGGGCAAACAGCTCTTAGGCTGGTGGTCCCCCAGTGAAACCTTCTTTGAGCCGAATGCGCTTGCGACCTTCTTTCCTCCGCTCACCGCACTCAGCCGCTCCTTGCATGCCGCCGTTTGGGAAGAAGCCCTGTTTCGCGCGCTCCCGCTTGCGGGCGCATGCCTCTTAGGGCAACGCCTAGGACGCCCGAGGCTGCTCGTAGCAGTCAGCTTTTTGCTGCAAGCGCTGGTATTTGCTTCCGCCCACGCCAATTACCCCACCCAACCGTTTTATGCCAGAGTGGTGGAGCTGATCGTTCCTTCTTGGCTCTTTGCCGGACTGTTTTTACGCTTTGGACTGCTCCCAGGCATTCTCTTGCACTTCAGTTACGACACCCTCCTGTTTGCGCTGCCGCTGTGGACCCTCAGCACCCCAAACATTTTTTGGGATCGCTTTTTTGTGGTGTTCTTTGCGCTGACCCCGCTGTGGGTGGTGCTTGTCGCACGCTTCCAACAAGGAGCGTTTTTACCCTTTCCCGCCTCAGCCCTCAACCAGGCTTGGCTGCCACCTGCTCACCCACCCGACGGCCAGTCCCTGCAATCGACGACCCCTCCCCTGCCGCCGCAGCCTCACCCGCCGCGCACGCTTGCAGCTTTCAGTCTGCTGGCGCTTGCGGCACTCCTGCTCACTTTAAGCTGGCTTAAGGATCACAACCAGACCTTACTGCTCACCCTCTCTAGGCAAGAGGCCATCACCCTGGCCCGCAAAACCTTGCTTGACCAACACCTACCAGGAGGCGGTAACGATCCAACCACGGTGTTAACGCCGATTCAAAGCCACGACAGCGCCTGGATGCACTTTCTCTGGCGCCAGGAACCACGCCCGCTTTTTCACGCCCTCCTTGGCAACTTTCTCCCCACGCCCAGCTGGAACATTCGCTTCTTGCGCTTGGACCTCCCGCTCAAGCTGCGCAGTGACGAATATCAAGTCCACCTTAGTCAAGCCGGACAAGTGGCAGGAGTGTTTCACCTGTTGCCAGAAACCGCAGCAGGAGCAAGCCTGAGCGAGGCTGCAGCAAAAGAAATGGCGCAGGAAGCGGCGAAGCACTGGGCTATGGCCAAGCACCTCAACCTTCAGGCATCCGACGATGACAGCGCCAACAAAAACAACAATCTGTGGCAAAACGAGTGGAAGCTTGAAGGAAAAGAATGCACCGAGCGTCAGGCCAGGCGAGACTGGGAGTTTGTTTTTTCCAACCCCGCGATCCGACTGCAGACTCCCGAGGCGCAAGCCAGAGTACGCATCGTGATTGCAGGCGATACTGTTTCAAGCGTCAGGCCGAGTTATTTTTTACCCGAGAGCTATCTCAGAACCGAGCGTGCCAGGGAAGCGCAACTGGCACTCGCCTCCCGACTGAGCAAGCTTGCCTTGCTCTGCCTACAAGCCCTCCTCACGGCGCTTGCCGCTTACGCCTGGACCCAGCGGCGCTTTTCCGCTTGCGCCTTTTACCAGACCGCCTTGGGCTTCTTTTTGCTTGAGCAAGTCCTCTGGTGCAACGGCCTACCAGCCCGACTGGCTGAGTTTTCCATTGCTGAGCCCTGGTCGCATCAACTGTTCCTCCTCATAGCCTTTCGCACCACCCGCGCCCTATTTTTAGCCCTCTGGGCTGGCTTGCACGCAGGCTGGGTCTTTCAGCGGGCATCAGCAGCACTCGCATCGCCACCGCCACCACCAGCAGCAGCAACCCCCCCCCTTCAAAGCCGCGTCGGCTGGCAGCAAGCGCTCTTCTGCGCTCCAGGCCAAGCAGCCTTGGCCGCTTTGGCGCTAGGCATGATCAGCGAGGCGACCTTGAGCGTGGTGAGAACCCAGCTCTCCCACCTGCTGCCTGCCACCCTCCCGATTTGGGACACCCCGCGCTATCTCAATACCCTGTTTCCCGCCCTGGAAGTACTCGCTCCCTTAAGACAACTCCTGCTGATGAGCTGCGGCTTAGCGAGCCTCAACCAGCTCTTTGAGTGGTTGCAAGCACGAAAGACCTCCCCGCTGGCGCTTGCCGCTTTTTTACTCCTCTTAGGCGCTTGCCTAGCAGGAACTAGCCTTGAAAGCCCCGAGCAGGGGCTTGTGCTTGCCGCCACCTGGGTTAGCCTCGTTGGGGTGACCCTCAAGGTTGCCATCCGGGGCCAAGCGCAGTGTATCCCGGCGTGGGTCACAGGATTTCTCGTGCTAAGCGAACTCCAGCACCTCCCGCACGGCGCAAGCGCGGGGCTTGAGGCGCTCACCCTATCACTACTCCTCGCAAGCGGCGGGGCTTTGAGCTGCAAACTCATGCCTACCGCAGCCACAAAGCGCGAAAGCAAGACTTAAGCCTGAAAATCGCAAAAGCCCAAGCTTGAGACCAAAAAGCACACCCACCTCTCTTTCACTATTTTTGACTGCCTAGGCGCGGTGTTTTCGGTGCGTACTTAACTTTTTTTAGGCTTAACGTCCCTTCCTCTCTAGAAGGTGTCCCTTAGATCCAAGGTGCTCTCTGCCTTTTTTTCTCGCTCCGCGTCGACTGCTGAACCACCTTTTTACCCCACCCCCCCCCTTTCCCAGGCTAAAGCGGGGCAGCATTGCCCACAGGGGCTTTTTCGCCCCAAATTGTGGGAAGGGGGCGGAGGTCGTCGCTCAGGAAATCTAAAAAAATTGAAAAACTTTGGTTTGCCATGAACTTGGAGATTGCCTCTCAGGTCATAGCCCCTAAGAGCAGGACTCATTTTT
>JAYTHP010000152.1:0-11903 GCA_043732485.1 Oligoflexia bacterium | reverse complement strand
CGCATCCACCGACATCCACCCTCTCAGCGCCCTGCAGAAGCTGCGAATCAATAATCAACGACCAAATGGATCAAGTATTCAAGAGGTCCGCCTGAGGTAGTCCCTGGTCCCCCGCTACTCAACCCCATGAGTTTCTCCTACCCCGCCTCATCTCCAACGCGACCCCCACCAACGCCGCAGCCCCTCAGAGCCCATCAACCGAACCACCACCACCCCTTTTTTTCACCCCGCCTGAGGCCTCAGTCAACGTGCACCCTGCGCACGAGCAGTGTCTCTTATCGCAAAGGGGAAGCGATAGACACTACTGGAAACGGCGGCCCTCCACCCCACCAGCACCCGTTGGCCACTCTCAACGCATTTTCCACCGGCAGGCCAATCCACCGGTCTTTTTCACCTCAGGCGCTTGGCACTCGTGCGCTCTTTTCAATCAAAATCAATTAGAGTGCTGGGGAGAGGGCCAGAAGTTGCCCGCACCAGGGCATTAGATCCAGCAACATAACGACGAAGCCCTTTAACTGCGATCAAACGCACGTCGTGCGACTGGAGAACGTCAATTCGATTACTTTAGGGGCCTCCCACAGTTGCGCTTTTTTCTAATCCGGGCAACTGAAATGCTGGGGTGACAATTAATTTGGGCTGCCAGGTCCCTCAACCCAACGCCATACCCAGCGAAGCCACTCACAGGGATCGTCGCTAAAATAAGCAAAAGCTATTTTTTTTATTTTTAGTAAAATTTGATCAGTAAAAAGTCGCTTAGCTGAACCAAGACTTCAGTAAAAGCTACACTAAAAGTCATAGGCCAAGATGGCTCAAGAGGACCTTCGATGACAAGACGAAATCAGGTGAGATGAGAGATACTAAGCAGGAACGCTTTCAGTTGAAAAGCTCTTTAAAGCATCCACCAAATGGTCAGAGATCTCTGCTTGTGAGGCAATGTGATGATTCAACAGCAGCCCCTTTAATTCCGGATGCACACCGCTAAATCTCAACATCCCCGAGCGGGCCTCAAGAAAACCCCGCACCGCCGCGAGCATGACAAAAAAAAGCGGGTCAATAGCAGGAGGAACGTCACGAAAGTTAATCACCAAAAAAATCGCTTTCGATTGTTGAATTTGGTCCTGACATCTCTGAAAAATGGGTTCATTGAACTTGGAAAGGGGTCCCACTAAATGCACGACTAGGATAGCTGGCTGATGGGTCGAGTGGTGAGTTTCCGATAAAAAATAAATCAGTTCCTTATTTTTCATAAGACACTCCTTTCGTGCAATTTTTTGCACACGCTCCAAGGCGCACAATTTGCGCTGCCCTAGAATCTTTCCTCACTCCTGCCGAAGCATCAGCCGCCGCTGTCTCGAAACTTTTTTACAAAAGAGCAATTTTTTGTCTACTCAACTTTAGTTGCTCGAAAAAGGACTTCTCAAACCTTACTCTTACCAGCATAAAGGACCGCACTCAGCTTAGCAAGGTGTGTCTTTTTTTACGGCAGGGAACCTTGAAGTTAGTCAATCAAGTCACTTCAGGTCAGGCCAGGATCCCCCTCCTTTTAAGCCCTATCACAAGTTGTGGCTAAGAGAACTACTTCGAAGCCACAACTCATCACTCAAGTATTCAATTTTATTGATAAAAATTAACATCAGCAAGGCGTTCACCAAAGCGATCGCAGCAACGCAAAGACGGCCTTGAAATACCACCCAAGCGGTCCCTGACCCTGAGCAACACTCGCGCAGGCCTATCTCCCATTTTCTGCGGGGATCATCTCGCTCAGGGGACCACAGAAGTGGCAGGGATGGTACACTTGCGGTCCCTAAAAATAAAAAAAGAGCCCGAAGCGGGTTGCTAGCAAAAAACTAAAACCCGTTCAAGCCCTTCTAGTAATGACTCATGCTTTTTTGCAAGCATCTGACGGGGGAGGCCTCAATGACCCTAACGTTTGCCGCCAGCTGACCAGAAACGCGCAACACTTATCCGCTACTTCGCGTTTACGGGCTCGCGTTCGTTAGCCCTCTACTGAATCTTCACTGACTTCAAAAACACGGTTTCTTTCGGCTGATCGCCCGGAAGTCTTTCGACTTTGACAATTTTATTAACGATTTCCATTCCTTTGACCACTTTGCCAAAGATCGTATGCTTGCCATTCAAATGAGGCGTGGAGACCACGGTAATAAAAAACTGCGAGCCGTTGGTATTGGGTCCGGCGTTTGCCATTGCAAGGATGCCTACTTCATCAAAAGCATCCAACTCCTCATGACCTGGATGAAACTCATCGGCGAATCTGTAGCCGGGCCCGCCGGTGCCATCCCCGCGAGGATCGCCGCCTTGGATCATAAAATTCGGGATCACCCGGTGAAACTTCGTGCCATCATAAAGCGGCTTTTCGACCGACTGGCCGGCAGGGGTGGTCCAGGACTTCTTACCCGTGGCTAACTGAATAAAATTTTCGACCGTCTTGGGAGCACGCTCCGGAAAAAGTTGAACTTGGATCTCTCCTAAGGAGGTTTCAAAAATAGCTTGGTTTTTCATCGAACTCTTGGTCTCCTGGTTTTTTTTCTTGGGTGTGCTTTTCTTTTTAACGATTTTTTTTACAGCCTGTTCAGGCTCGCTGGGTGCGGTCTCGGTGCTCACCGCCGTAGCCCCGCCTTCTGCTCCTTGCTCCGCACAAGCACTGGGTAAGAAGCTCGCTTTGGGGGAAAGTAGCCAAAAGCTCACCACAATGGCTGCTTTCATTGCCTTCTTCTGCATTTGCTTGAACGACTGATCTTGCCTCAATTCCATTTCAACTCCTTTTTTTAAAGATCGGATCACGGTTTCATTTCCATGTTCTCTTGTCTATGCCTCGTGCCTGTCAGAAGCGCTAGAACTTTTTTTCTGCGAGTAAACTCTTGACTTTACAGCTTTTTGAGGCAAACCCAAAAATCAGCCCCGCTGGCTGGTAAGCCTCGGAGCGCTCCTGGATCTCAAGAGACAGGCTCCCTCATTCTAGCTTCATTCAGCTGTATTCAGCCTGAGGCCCGAGCCTTAGTTCAAGTTATGCGCCTCTTTGCAGGACTTTTCAAGTCTTCAGTGCTGCATACACTCGGTGCACATCGTCGTGCTCATCCAGCGTATTGAGGAAGTCTATGACTTCGTTTTTTTGTTCTTCCGCCAGCTCAAGCTTATTTTTGGCTTGATAACTCAATTCTGAGAGAATCACCTGCCCGTAACGCTGCGTAAGCTGCTGACTCACCGTCTCTAAATCACTGGGATCACAAAAAAAACGTGCTCCGGTCTGCCCCCCACCGAGTTCAAAGGCTTGCAAAAGCTCCACCGCTTGCGCTCCTACCTCGATGGCCACCTCTTCGACATCAAAGCTCGCTCCCGCCCCAGCGGCGGTGACCATCTCCACCACTCCCAACCGCTCAAACATCCAAGCTACGCTCCCTAACGACCCCAAAGAGCCTTTGCGAAAAAGCAACCGAAGGTCAGCTGCCGTGCGATTTTTATTATCGGTCAAACACTCCACCATCACCGCCACCTGGTGAGGGGTAAAGCCCTCGTAAGTGACCAACTCAAACTGCACTTGGCCGTCTAAAAGACCTGCCCCTTTTTTCACCGCGCGCTCGATGTTCTCCCGCGGAACGGAAGCCTTTTTCGCAGCCTCAACGGCGGCCCGCAGCCGCGCGTTATTTTCCGGCAAAGGATCGCCATTCTTAGCAGCCACCATGATTTCTTTGACTAACTTACTGATTAACGCGCCTCGCTTTGAAGAATTCTCAATGCGTCCCGCATGCTTCCACTGTGCTCCCATCGTCTTGCTCCCTTCAAGTTACTTAAAGCCCCGGCAATGCCCAACCCACCGCCTTGCTGCCCTCACCCCCGACGACTGCGGGCACCAGGCGTAACTCCAATCAGCCCCTAGCGGGGTTAGCGGGTGAATGGCGCGTGCTCCCCGGAGTTTTTGCGCTTTTTTTTGCAGATGAATCGCACCAGTCGCAAAAAAAGGGGGGGGGGAGGGTTGGATTACCTTCTTTGCTACCAATTTAACTCGGCAAAAACAAGCGATACCGCTCGCTTCAAAAACCCTGGGTCTCCCGAACCTGCGATTTTTTTAGCCCTCTACCCTGACTCGATCAGCGCCTCAACCCTGGAGCGCGTTACGCTCTACCCCCGGTACCCCCTGCTGCCGGAACGGGCTAAAGCTCCTTGGTGAGCCTAACAAAAAACTGCCTGCCTGCCGCAAACTGATTGCCACTCAAACCATTGGCATAAGTCAGCGGATAGCGGTTATCCAGCACATTCAAAAGATCCAATGAAACCTTCAGTTGCGGGCGACCCTTGCCATCGACCACTTGATAACCAACGCTCGTATCCAGACTATGATGCGCAGGCATACTCAAGCTGTTATTCTCCCCCGTTCTTAGCCCACTGCCGTAAAGCCACTGGGTGGTCCACCAAATGCGGTCCCTCTTATACGTCACTCCAAGATTAGCGGTATGCTCTTGAATGTGATCAAACACTTGCCAGGCCTGAGCGGTCGGAACCCCAATGCCCCCTTCCATCCCCAAACCCTGCGCCATGGCATAAGAATAATTAAAATAATCCGACCAGTTTTCCGTGATTTTGCCTCGTAACGAAACTTCAAAACCATAGCCAAAGCCTTTCGCATAATTGAAGGCTTGGGAAAGCGAGGTGCGATACAATTGATGCTCATCCACGGCGCTGACCATATCCTTGTAATAAACGGTCGCAGAAAGAACTTGCTGCAAGGCTGAGATCTCCTGATCAATCCCAATTTCGGTATAAGCGTCTTTTTCGGCTTTCAAGAAATACGGCTGCAGCGTGTTCGGGTAAGTATACTGGACCCTTAACGCCTCCGTTGCCACCGGCTGAAACAGTCTGCCATAAAAGACATGCAGCTTAGTGGTTTCCGTGGCCAACACATTCATCCCCAGCCGCGGCTGCAGGAGGGATTCCATCGGGCTCAGGCCTGCAAACTGATACTGCGCCGCGTCAAATCGAACGCCAACGTTAAAAAACAACCACGGGAAGAGCGAATAGTCGTCTTGCGCGTAAAGACTTTCGGTATAGCCAGCGGTCTGGGCGTTGGCCAGCAGCGGAGCGCGGTAAGGATCGGTCTGAAACGACACCCAGCCGTCGGCCCTGGCCGCTTGCACTTGAAAACCGAGCTTCACGACGTGCTGGGCCGTCGCTTTGAGCCGATAATCGCCCTTGAGACCGACCGTGTTCACGTTACGGTCTTCGGCAATCGAAACCGGCTGGGCCCCAGGCACGAGGTTTAAGGAAGCTAAATCGTTCACCGGATCATTCATCACGGTCACGTTGGCGAACTTATAGTAAGGCGCCAACTGCAACGAGGCATTCTCAGAGTAGCGATGCTTCCAGACCAACTGCACCGAGCTGTTGGATTCCGATTGCGAATCGTCGGTCGTGGACGGAATGTAGCTGATGGTCTCAGGATTATCGACAAAAAGCGATTGCGTCGGACGAAAGGAGCTAGGATAGTTGGGAATTTGAAAGAAATTGGCGTTGCGTAAGGCTAAAAAAGTCCATTGATTGGGCGACTCTGCCGGATGTTCGCTATCGGAAAACCACTCCAGTTTGGCAAATTCCGAATTCCCGGCATTAGCATCGTGCACGGCTTGCGCCCCTCCTTGACCCTCATTTAAGGAGCCATCCGCGTTGATCACCGAGTTCGGGGTATTTAATCCCCGCCCGGAAGCCTGATAATTGGCTGAGAAGAAATAGCGGAAGTTGCCTGCTTCGTTACTGCCCCCATAAAGCAAGTGTGGGCTAATCGCAGAATAACCCCAGCCTGTTTCCCGACTGCTACCAAAATTGCTTAACCCATAATTGAGCTCGACCTCGCCCCCAGGCTTTTGCGGTCCGGATTTGCTGACAATATTAACAATGGCAGCCAAGCGAGTGCCATACTCTGCAGGAATCCCACCAGTGATCAACTCCATTTGATCGATATTGCGGGGACTAAAGACCTGGGCAAAATCGCCGGCAGGCGAGCCTGGAAGCTGCACGCCGTCGATTTGGTATTGCACATTGCCGTGATTGCCTCGCACAAACATCTGACCAAAACCGCCTAGCACCACCCCAGGCGCCGTGGTGGCGAGAACCTTGGCTAAGGAGGCCTCTCCGCCTTGGGGAAGCTCGCTGAGTTGTTTTTGACTCAACTGGGTACGACTGACCGCAGCCGAGTTTTGAATCCATTTTTTTCTCGCTTTCACCTTCAGCCGCAAAACCGCCTCGTCGCCGCCGTCACCCTCACCCTCACCCTCACCCTCATCCTCATGACGCGCTTCACCCGGCTGCGTCTCCGAGCCAGGCTGGTCCCTCTGCGGCAGTAAGTCCTCAGAACGCACAGGAGATGCAAGAGAAGGAGAAAAAAGAGGTGACAACCGATGATCCCCCACTACTACCTGGTGCCCTAAAACAACCCCGTCTGGCATTGACGGTAAATCCAGCACAACCCGCAAGTGAACTTCTTCCCCTGAGGCCACGTGTACGACGTCGCGGTAAACCACTCGCTGCTGACGACTGCCCCCCACCTCGGCTGCCGCTTGCACCTTGACTTCCATCCAGTAATCGCCAAAGGCCACGCCTAAAAACTCAAACTGTCCGTCCTGATTCGACACCGCGGTTCCCGGCTTGGCGATCCTCTCACCGAGCGCACCTTTAAAAAGCGCCACCTCCGCACCGACCACGAAGCGCTCCTGGGAGTCCTGCAAGACTCCAGAGATCATGCCCTCGACGTTGGCGCTGGCTTCAGTAAGACCCGGCCAGCCGAGAGGGGAGGTAAACCCCAAAGGCAAGACCATCATCAGCACACTCATCAGCCACAAACTTTTGCACCCTGTCCTACGCACTTTCACTCGAACACTCTCCCATTATTTTCAGGCTCTTATCGCGCAAAGCACTCGCTCGTTCTCTGACTTCATGCCTGGCGCAGCGCTCCTTCCATGTCGTCCAGCGCAAGAAGAAGCAAAAGGTCAGTCTGCACGCCCGAGCCTCGTCTTTTTCGCAAAAATCTGGGGAAAATTGGCAAGCGCAACTTTCAGGGGACCTTAAAACTCATTCTAGGATGGCTCTTCAGATCGCTCTAAGATCCGTTCTCGCAGATCTTTGCTTGCGCAACAGTCTCAGTTTTTTTGATTCTTTAAAAAGACTTTTTCATTTGACTTATTGCAAACAACTTGCAATAAGTCAAACGCCCTTGATTTTATTTTGTATTTTTGGTCACACTCGCGGCACTTAGCACTTTGCGCTTGCTGGCTTAACGTCAAAAGGGCTAACCCCTCCTCAGGAGAATTAGAAAGGCCATTGTAAGGAGCCTACGGGGCTGAACGTCCTCACAAGTGAGACCTCGTGAGTTCCTGTGAGGCCTTGAGGTGTGATGGGATGTGGCGTGGCTGGGCGCAATAAAACGATTCTAGCAGGTTACATCGAGCAGCCCTCAATCATCCTCCCCCCTCAGCTCACAACTCGGTCCGCCCAACAAAACCTAACTCCACCGCTCTTTTTTTAGTCGCTCTCGTAGCCTCGCACTTTTTGAAGGAAAACCGCACCCCTATGTCACCTCAAGCTCCGACCCTTAGCCCCACGACTTTAGCTTTAACCCCCGTCACCCGCTGGCGCTTAAGGAGTGGCTCCGAACGCAGATTTTGCGCAGGCCACCCTTGGGTCTATTCCAATGAGTTGCAAAACTCTCCCAAAGGCATTCAGCCGGGAGATCCCGTCGACTTATTCGATGCTTCAGGAGCATTCTTAGCCCGTGGCTTTGGCAATCCTCATTCCCTGATTGCCTTTCGCGCTCTTTCACGAGACCCCCTTTTGGCCAGTCCTTACACGTGCTCGGCCTTGTTGGGCAAACTCAAACGGGCTCAGCAATTGCGGGCCACCTTAGGCTTAACCGCTGCAAGCTACCGCTTTTGTTACGGCGAGGCCGATCAACTCCCCGGTCTCGTGATTGACCGCTATCGGTTGGCAGACCACCAGGGCCAGGTGTTTGTCTTACAAGCGCACTCAGCTGGGATGGATCGTCTGTTGCCTGAGATCCTCCAGGCCTTAGAGGCATGGGTGCGGGAAGAAAGCCGAGCAGAGAAGCGCGACGATCAGCCCAGTCGCAAGCCCCCGCACCCGGCAGCCCCTCAAGGTACTGAGACTGATGTTTCCTGGGAAAAAACCGGGCTCGTTTTACGCAACGATCTGGGCGTGCGCGTCTTAGAGGGCCTGAGCGAATCAAGCCCGCAGGTGATCAAAGACCTTCCAGGTGTGCCACTCACTCAGTGCACCATCCTGGTGGCGTCGGCAAGCGACACTGGCTTGTGCCCGTTTCAAGTCGATCTGGTGAACGGTCAAAAGACCGGATTTTTTTTAGATCAGCAATCCAACTTACAACTAGCGGCACAAAAGCTTAGATTCCTGCAAACTACCACCACCGACACCGACACCGACGCCTGCCCGCCCACCCCTCCTGCGGAAACTCAAGCCATTGAAACGAACGAGATCACGATTTTGGACCTCTTTTGCTATGTCGGCCAATGGGGAGCGCAACTGACACGCCTGTTCCGTCAAGCTTCCTCCCCACTCAGCACGTCCGTCGTTGCGCTGACTGCCGTAGATAGCTCAGAAGCAGCCTTGCAGCTGGCCCGCCGTAACGTTGAAACCCAAGGCGGGCGCTTTGTGGGTTACAAAAAAAGTGCGTTCGAGCAACTTCCCGCTTTTGCAGAAAAAAGCTTCGACGTGATTGTCTGTGACCCGCCCGCTTTGATTAAAACGAGAAAAGACTGGATGAAAGGCAAGCAAGCTTATCTGCAGCTTGCAAGCCAGTGCCTAAGACTCATCAAACCGCAAGGAGTTTTGATCTTTTGCTCTTGCTCCAGCCTGCTGAGTGACGACACCTTGCAGGAGATCTTGCGAAAAGCCGCAGCCAAACGAAACCGCTCCGTACAATGGATTGCAAAAGGGGGACCCTCAAGCGATCATCCGCAACTCTTTGAATTTCCAGAAGGAACCTACCTCAAGGCCTGGATTGGAATGGTTCACTGACCGCCGCACTGACCAATCCGCTCAGAAAGTCCTGCTGAAGCTTTTCTTTTGTTTCGTCGGCAACCCGAATTGACGTCAAAAGACCTACCTGCTATTGCTGGAAGCAAATTTCTTCGACTAAGGATGCCTCACCCCGGTGAAGGTAAAGGAATAAGGTCAGGAAGAGGGATATGAAAAAAATAGTTTTAGACACACTGGTTTTAGGCAATTTGTTTGGCAATGTTCTGATGCTGGCGATACCCAAAGAGCTGATGGCCGGAGCCAGGTTGAGTCGCGAAGCGGACTATCCTCCCCAAGCACTCCGAGGTATTCACTATGGCGATGCTAGACTGCTGCAAGAGCTGCGTAAACCCTTCCTCATAAAACCCCTCCACCCAGCGACAACTCCGACCTCTGGCCCTCGTAAAACGAGAGCAAAGCTCCTGACAGGCGGCGAGGTTACAGGAGCGGACGCCAAAGCGATAGCCGCACCTTCCAGCAGCGAGTCTCCGCCGAGGGTGGACGTTCACCTCAACTCGGCTGAGAAAATGATTGCATTATTCTCCCCCAAAAGGGGCGCCGATCGTGGCACACGTTTCCGCATCGCCTCAGTCGAAGACAACAAGTTAGCCCTGACCTTACTGGACCTGCCGCAGACCACCGTTTCTTTAGCAATCGTCAGAGTGAAGCACGGAGCACCCAGCGCTAAGCTTCTGAATGACAGTCGAGTGGAGAGCGCTTTGCTGCACTTAGACAAACTCAAGCATTTAGCACTCGTCAACTGGGATTTGCGCTGGCCCTTGCGCATTCCGCACAGCACTTGCTCGTTTTCACTGAATCACGTCCACTTGCATGACCCAGCCAACCGGTCACAGGCCCGTTTTGGGTGGGCAACAAGCTTGAAGAGCTCATGATTCTTCAGTGCGCCCAATTTGAAGGGTCGGAAGTCATAGCTTTTGACTGGAAATACTTCAAAATTGCAACCTTAGAAAGCTCAAGCAGGTAACACTTGAGAGCGAATCTGCAGGATATGCTTCATTTATTGACTTTGAGATCATCAATATTTTCAATAACTTATCTCACCTTGCGCTCTTGAAAATGGAAAAATGGGATATTTTTTCTAGGCTCGTGAATCAATCAGTTAAAGCAGTTAATCATCTAAGGCTTCATGACTTCATCCTTCCCCGGCTCAGTGACGCGACCTGGAGGTGAGCCTAGAAGACGATATTCGTAGTTGGAGTTCCGATTGGTTTAAGTACCGGGTAAGTAGAAAATTAAACCCAAATCAAATTATTACATTTTATGTGCAGTGTGACTCTCCCTAATTTTCCTAATAAAGATACATAAGGCCAAAAATGATTATTAAAAAAATAGCTTTAGTCAACTTGATTGCTTTGACCCTTTCTAGAGAACTCGTGGCGGGATCCGGATTGAGTTGCGAGGTAGGGGAATTGAAACCCTCCCAAGGCACTCCCGATAGCCAACAGCCAGGGAGTCTGCAAGGGCTGCGTGAGCCCTTACTCAAAAAAACTCCAAGCCTAGCGACGACCGAGACGTCTCGAACGTCAGCAACTCGAGCAGAGCTCCTAACCGACAAGCTCCAGGCAGAAGCCCCTCCAACCTGCACGCCTGCCGTCGGTAAGCCTTGTCGGCTAATCATTCTTGATCATCGTTTCTCGTTAGAGGAGGTGCAAGCACTCTTTGCCCACAGAGAGGAATTCTACCACGGTACTCATTTCCGGATCGCCCAGTTCGAAGATCGTGATTTGACTTTAATTTTCCCACTCTTGCCGGTAACCACGGTGTTTTTAGAAATCGTGCGCGACGATCAAGGTGAGACATTCGAGACGCTGCCGCCTGACACGACCGTTGAACCGGCTTTGGTGCACTTAAAAAAGCTCACCCATCTCTCACTTGTGCACTGGGATTTTCGCTGGCCCTTGCGCATTCCTCGATCCACTCGCACACTGTCCCTCGACCGCGTCAACCTGCACGAACCGGAGCGCGACCAAGGCCTGGCAGGGCTGTTTTGGGTGGGCAACCAACTTGAGGACTTAACCCTGCTCAACTGCGCTCAATCTGATCAGACTGAAAAATATGAGGTCGAGCCACTCCAGTGGAGCTTTCTGGCATGCCGGCATCAGAGTCTCAAAAACGTTAAGAGACTCACTCTGGATAACGAAGCGAGTGAAAACTTTCGGGGTTATATTGGGTTTTTTGGAGACTTAACCCATCTGACTCTCTTACAAGTCTCTCACTGGGATGAAAATTTTTTCAATCTCCTAAAGAGGGTGATTGATTTCAAATTTAAATGCCTGACCCTTCCCAGGATGGCTGACGAAGACCTAGAGGAGCGCCTCATCACTCGTCTCAATACCTTGAGCTACTGCTTTCGTTCCAAGTCGATTTCAGCTCAAAGCATGACCTTCTTTTTTCAGTAGCAAGCAGAAAGTTTTGAAATCTTAAGCCGCAATGATACAAAGAAGCCAATCTCGTCTTCTCACGGGCTGCTGCAGGGCCGCAAGTCTCAGGTTCAGCTCTCTCTTCCGAGCTATGCCACCAACACCCGGGCCCCCTCTGTCAGGATAGTTGTCGCATTGCGGTCATCAAAAACAGGGGATCAATTCGAGCAACATGCGAGCTCGTCATCACTTTTCAGAAGACTTTAAAAACTCGATCCTTCTTAAGAGCCCCTTTCGCAAACCCCGAATATCATAGTTTAGCTCAAATGCCGCAGGCGTAGGCTAAAAATGTCATTGCCCGATAGACTTCGGGGCGGTGAATTCGTCGCGTTCGAATCCCGCGGTATTGATTAAGCCATGAATGGGTACGTTCAACAACCCACCGCTTGGCATTATAGCGTCGAATGG
>JAYTHP010000151.1:0-12084 GCA_043732485.1 Oligoflexia bacterium | reverse complement strand
TATAATTATTTTTTAATTATTTAACGAAAAGTGAAAATAAAAAGTAAAAAGATTTTTAAGTTGCCTTAGACACCGTTTCGCAAACCTCTAAATAGAGTAAATTAGGGCATTCATGTATGTCTTTTAGATATCAAACAAGAAAAGCGCACATGATTCCCTCGACTTGCACTCTATCAGAAAAAGAATGGAAACTGATCCAGAAAATTTTGCCTTCTGAAATTGAAACTGGCAAGGGAACGAAAGGGGGGCGACCCCGTGCAGACCTTCGAAAAATTTTTTGTGGCTTGCTGTTTTGGATTCGATCAGGATGCCAAAAGGATCTGGTTCCAAGGCATTTTGGCAGCCGCACCAGTCTTGGTAAATATCTAAAAAAGTGGGTAAGCGCCGGTTTTTTTTGATCAACTCATGGAAGAGGCACTGCAATTGTACGATGAGACACTCGGCGTAGATTGGTCTTTCCAATCGATCGATGAGTCCTTAAAACAGGCTCCCGGATGTTCTAAAAATACTGGAAAGAACCCAACAGATCGGGGCCCAACCGGAATCAAGCATATAATCTTAACTGACAAAAATGGTATACCTATTGCGGTTAAGATCATTCTAGCAAACGAGTCCGATAGGCACCAGATTGAAGAAACCCTCGAAAGTATTGGACTACCCAGGCCTAAACCAAAAAAAGTTGAGCAGCACCTCTGCGCAGACAAGGGCTTCGACTCAGCTGCCAATCGGCAGCGAGTAGAAGAGTGGGGTTACACTTCTCATATTATCAAGCGCGGGGCTCAAGCTAAATCCATTCGACGCTATAATGCCAAGCGGTGGGTTGTTGAACGTACCCATTCATGGCTTAATCAATACCGTGGGATTCGAACGCGACGGATTCACCACCCCGAAGTCTATGGGCAATGACATTTTTAGCCTGCGCTTGCGTCATTTTAGCTAAACTATGATACTCGGGTTTGCGAAACGGGCTCTAAAGAGGTTGCTGCGCTCATCACAATCGTTTCTTCTTGCACTTTTATTTCTCTAAACCGCGCCCACTAAAACCCTGTTTTTTCCAAGGCTTTCTTATTGCGCGCAGCCTCAGCTTCCGCAAGCTTGCCGTTGAGGACGATAATCCGACCAATTCGGTAAAGTAAAGTGTGCTCGTCAATCCCATCGGTCGGAATCGGCACCCACCCCTCCAGCACATCGCGCTCGACGAGCTGTTCCTTTTCAATACTGAGCCTGACGCTGGGCAAGCCATTAAAGTAGCCTTTTGCTAACGAAACCCGCACCCGGTACTGAGCTTTAAGATTGGCCCCGGCGTTGCCAAAAGAATCAACAAAATTCCGCTCAGCCGTGTTATCCATCCAATGGGTCTGCAACAAACCGCCTTCATGATTCGACGTTTCCAGCTGAGTTTCCTTCAACGCCTCGAGGGACGACTGCCAGGCGGTTTCAAAATCAGTGCGAAAAACGCGGTGATAGGTCTGCGTGACGTTGACGGCCAGCGACTTTAAGTAGGCCTGCATGCACCCTGAGGGCAACACCATCAAAAGACACAGCCCCAGGCAGCAGCCTGTACGCCTCAAAAACCTCCGAAAAAATCGACTTTGCTGCTGACTCATCTGCCTTTGTTTTCTCTCTTTCTCCTGGTTGCCTCCCACCCTCACGCAGCTGAGAGACGTATTGTTCTTAGGCCACCACCTTTTCTGCATTTTTCCTAGCATTTTTAGACCCAGCCACCCAAAAAAGCCAAAAAATCGCCTCTTTCCTCCTATCGCCTCTCCTCTACACACCCCCCATGCCTTAAAAGCAGAGAAGCCCACAGCATTTTTCACGCACACAGGCACACACCCCTACTTCCCCTTTTTTTCTTAGGGGGATGCCTCGTGGGAGGTGGCCACCGGGTGCCGGGGCGAAGGAAAGAGGGAGTGGGGATGACTTGCCCACAGGCGCGCAGCGCCTTGGATCTGCAGCGGGGTAACCACTCCCCACCGAGAGCGTCATCTGCCCGTCATTTGCTTTTGATTTGCAACCGCTTTTGCTCTATCCTGAAACTTATCATGACCCTTCCTAGTCTCCCCCCCCCACAGTCCGTAGCCCCCTCCCCTCCTCTCCCCGGTCGCTCCTTGCCGCCGCAACCCCTCCCTGCGAGGCTCGGGGTTTTAGACGAGCAGTGGCAAGCCACCTTAACCCAGACGCTCACCCAGGTCTTGCAGACCGCAGCGCAAGCCCTCGTCCAGAGCAGTCAGCAATGGGAGCAACCCGAGGTGGCGAAAGACTGGTTACTTGCCATCGCTTGGTTTTACCAAGCGCTGCAACAACAAGGAAAAATCGTGATCACCGGGATAGGAAAGTCCGGAAAAATCGCTGAAAAAATCGTCAGCACCCTGGTCAGCACCGGCAGCGCTGCGGCGTTCTTGCATCCCACGGAAGCCTACCACGGCGATTTAGGCCTACTGCAAAGCCAAGACGTGGTGTTGGCCCTGAGTAAAAGTGGCAATTCCCAGGAGCTCAACCAACTGATCCCGCTGATCCGCGCGCGCGGCATCAAAGTGGTAACCCTCACGAGCCATCAACATTGCTTGCTTGCCAAGCAAGGCGATTTAGCACTAGAAACCTCCGACGTCCGGGAAGCCTGCCCCCTAGGACTGGCCCCCACCACCAGCACCTCGGTGGCTTTGGCCTTGGGTGATGCCCTGGCCATGGCCCTCATGACCGTGACTGGCACCACCGCCCAGCAGTTTGCAGCCTATCACCCCGGCGGCGCCTTGGGTTATCGCCTGCAATGCAAGGTCAAAGACCTGATGCTCACCCCCGATCAGTTGGCCACCTTAAGTCCCTCAAGCGTCATGACGGAGATCATTCAGGCGGCCACGCAAAAAAAATGGGGCGCCGTGTTAGTGGTTGAGCAAGAAAAGCTGCTCGGCTTGATTACCGACGGCGATATCCGGCGGGCACTCCAGGATCAGGAGGGATTTTTTCAGCGGACGGCGCGCGAGATTATGACCGTGCAGCCCGTTTTTATTGACCCCGAGGCGTTGGCCATCACCGCCTTGCGGCTGATGGAAGATCGCTCTAGTCAGATCAACGTGCTGCCCGTGATTAATGCCCAAGGCGCGTGGGAAGGCTTGCTACGACTGCACGATTTGGCTCAGCTTTTTTGAAGACAAAACACGGAGCGCTGCAAGATTTTCTAGTTAGCTTGTAATTTTCGTGAATTTCTGTTGCAAGTGATCCGCCAATCCAAGTAGCATCAAAGGCTGGCTGTTATTGAATCACTAAAAACGAATTGCCAAAAACGAATTAAAACTCAATTTAACCCTTAATCTGACTCTCCAAAGCCAATGCGTGGAGAGGGAGGCCAACATCGTGCACCATTTTCGCTCTCACTTCTTATCTCAGCACCTCTCACAGCTTGCGACAAGCGGCCTGTCTGCCGTCTTGCTGCTTGGCGTCACCGCCTGCACCGGAACCGCGCGGGCAAAACTCAGAATTGTCCACAAAGATCCCGGCAAACCTGGGGTCGTTGCCCTCATTGCCGGCGAAGAAATCACTCAAGAAGCGCTGGTGGGCACTGATAAAATGGACTTTTTTGAGCTAGAAAAGCGCGAATATGAGCTAAAAATGCAACGCATTCAGAAGCTCACGCAAGAAAAACTGATCGGCCCGCTGGCTAAAAAAGCCAATCTACCGCTCGACGAATTCATTGAAAAGAAAGTGCTAGGCGGTGAGATTAAAATCACAGACAGTGAGCTGGAAAAATTCATCGTTGAAAAAGGCATTGATAAAAAGCAGATTAATCCTTCCGTCAAAGAGCGTATTTTAGCCTACTTAAAAGGCACGAAACAGGGGGAAAAAGTCGAAGCTTTCGTTGCCAAACTGACCCAAGATCAGCCGGTGGTGGTTTTCTTCAAGCGACCGCAGATGAATATTGCTGTAGACGTCGGCAGCGCGCCCTTTTTTGGTCCGGCCGATGCACCGGTGACGATCATCGAGTTTTCTGACTTTCAATGCCCGTATTGCTCCCGTGGCGCCACGGCCGTACATGAATTGAAAGAGAAATATGGCAAGAAAGTGAAAATTGCCTTCAAACAATTTCCGCTCCCCATGCATCAAGACGCGAAGCTTGCAGCCGAAGCCTCCTTGTGTATGAACGAGCAAAGTGCTGAGAAGTTCTGGAAATTTCATGATATCGCTTTCAAAAATCAAAACAAACTCGACCGTGAAAGCCTGGAAAGTTATGCCAAGCAGGCAGGAGGCGCCCTTGAGCCCTTTAAAACCTGCCTTGAAAGCAAGCGCTTTGCGGCTACCGTGCAAAAGGACATTGACGAAGGCGAGAAAGTAGGCGTGAAATCCACCCCGACCTTTTTTGTCAACGGTCAGCTGATCAATGGCGCCTTGCCGATTGAAGCGTTTTCCGAAATCATTGATGAAGAGTTAGAGCAAAAGAAGTCTCAGTAAACCCCCAGACTTCTCAACTCCCACAGTGCCCCACACCAGAGACTGAAAGAGCCCCCCCCCTGCTCTTTCAGTCTCTTTTTTTTGTAAAACAGGAGACCAAGAGGACAAAAGCGGAGAAGAGGCGAAGAAGCGGAGGAGTAGAGGCAGCCACGAAATCTCATTGCGGCTTTTTTCCATCCTTGCTAGAAGCTGGTCAAGACCCTGGCAGAGAGCACACAAGCCTCAGGCAAAAGACAATCACCCCGCACACGAGAAGGACACCGAAGCCAGATGGAAAAAGGCACCGAGCAAGACACGACGCCGCTGATGAAGCAGTACTGGGCATTGAAAGCGGAAGTCGGCGATGCCCTCTTGTTGTTTCGCATGGGTGATTTTTACGAACTTTTTGGCTCAGACGCCACCATCGCTGCCCAAATCTTGCAAATCACGCTGACCACCCGCGACAAGCACAAGCCCAACCCGCTTGCCATGGCAGGCGTGCCGCATCATAGTATTCAAAGCTACCTTCCCAAACTGCTAGCCGCGGGCAAAAAAGTGGCACTTTCCGAGCAAGTAAGTGAACCTACCGGGTCCTCAGGAAAAACTGGGCTCGTGGCCAGAAAAATTACTCGCATTTTGTCTCCTGCCATTCAATTTGATTTAGAACCCACGGCCGACTCCAAACTGCTAGCCAACCTCACGCCGGTGACGGCGCAAGGGGAGCTTGTGCAAGTCGCAGCGGATGGCCGCGATGAGCTCAAGGGCGCAACCCAACGACCCCATTTTATCTTAGCCTGCCTGGATGCCTCCACAGGCGAGATCCGGGTGAGCGGGGTTCTCTCAGCGGAATCGCTGCTGCTTGCGCTAGCGCCCTTACCCATTGGCCACTGGATTTACCCTGCAGCCTGGCTTGAGGGCTTCCAAAACTGGTTACCCAGCTTATTTGGCGAAACCTCTGCTGACGCCACCGCCGCGGCCTTGCATGAGCCGCTGGGCCATGCGCCGTTTTCTGAGGCGCAAGCCAAAATACTGCTGAAAAATCAGTACCAAATTGAGCAAATCGGGGAGTTTTTTCAGCCGAAATCTTCGATGATCACCGTGGCTGAGCTGATTTACTACCTGCTGCGCTCGCAGCGCCAAGAGCGCTTAGCTTACCTACAAAAGCCGCTGCCCTTGTTAAAACCGCAGAGTCTGAGGCTTGGACCGAAAACTCCGGAACACTTGGATTTAGTCAGCGTGCTAGGATTGATGCGCAAAACCCGCTCGGCAGTCGGTGGCCGCACCCTGAAGCGCTGGCTGTGGGAACCGCTCACCTCACCTGCGGCCGTACTGACCCGTCAAAAGGCGGTGCAGGGGCTCATGCAACTGAAGAAATCGTCGCAAGCAGACTTCCAGCAAGCCTTCGGGGCGTTATTTGATCTCGAGCGCTTAAGCGCCCGTATTCAAACCGGGCTTGCCACCCCGCGCGACACCCTGGCGCTGGGGGTTTCCTTGCAAAGTCTGCAGGCGATTCATCAGCTGCTGGCTGATTTTTTGCCTTCCTTGCCGCTCGTCACTCCGCCTTCCACCTCCCCCACGCTCTTGGTGGCTTTAGCAGGTCAGCTGCAAAGTGCCAGTCAGCGCTTAAGCCCGCTTGCCCAGCGCATTTTGCGTACCCAGGTGCCTGAAGCACCGCTTACGGCAAGAGACGGGGGGATTTTCCTAAAAAACACCACCCCGGAATTAGACCAACTCTTAACACTCACGCAAGAAGGGCAACTGTTCTTGCAAGCCTTAGAAACCAGAGAGCGGCAAGCCACGGGCATTGCTTCCTTAAAAGTGCGCCTCAACCGCGTCTTTGGCTATTACATCGAAATCACCTCAGCTCAGGCCAAAAACGTCCCGGCTCATTATCAGCGCAAGCAAACCATGGTGGGAGCGGAGCGCTTTTTCACGCCTGAGCTCAAGCAATTTGAAGAAAACATCCTGACTGCAAGTGAGCGGCAAAAAACCCTCGAGTACCAGCTCTTTTGCGAGCTGGTGCGCGAGGCTGCAGGTTTTTCCCAGGAACTGATTGCCGCAGCCCAGGCCTTAGGTGAGCTAGAAAGCTTACTCTCTTTTGCCGAAGTTGCCTTACAACCGCGTTGGTCCTTCCCTGAGATCCTCGAGCACTCCTTGGATTTAACCATTCGAGGGGGTAGGCACCCGCTGGTCGACCAGGCCTTAGGCAGTCACTTTGTGGCCAACGACCTGGTGCTCAGCCCACAAGGAGGCAGCACCTTGCTGATCACCGGACCCAATATGGGGGGTAAATCCACCGTGATGCGGCAAGTCGCCTTAATCGTGCTGCTGGGTCAATGCGGAGCGCCGATCCCGGCGGTGCAGGCTTCCTGGGGTTGGTTTTCATCGATCTTTACCCGCATTGGCGCAAACGATGCGATCACCCAGGGTCAAAGCACCTTTATGGTGGAAATGAGTGAGCTTGCCCACATCTTGCATCATGCCGATCAACGCTCCTTAATCCTGCTGGATGAAATCGGGCGCGGCACCAGCACCTTTGACGGCATCAGTGTCGCTTGGGCGGCGCTCGAGTGGATGAGTCAAAAACTGACCGCCCGCACGCTCTTTGCCACCCACTATCATGAGCTCACCGCGCTGGCAGAGAGCCTGCCGGGCTTGCGCAACGCTCACATGGGCGTCGATGTCAGCCACCCTGACGGCCACCCGCAAACGGCTTCTTCCACGAATCCCCAGCAGCAACGTTCACCGCAAAAAAAGCTGCGGTTTTTGTATCAACTGCTGCCCGGACCCGCGCAAGAAAGCTTCGGCATTCACGTTGCCCAGATGGCAGGCCTGCCACAACCCTTGATCCAGCGCGCCTGGAGCGTCTTGCAACGCCTAGAGGGTCCCAAAAAAGGTGACCAAACCGCGACAGCCTCAGCGTCAACAGCCCCCCCCACCCTGAGTCCCGCGGATGCTGCAAGCCCACCCGAGCCCACCCCTCCCGACGAGCCCACGCTTGAGCCTGCAGCAGAGTCCCAGGGCCAAGGCCCCAAGAGCGGGAAAAAATCCGCCATGCCTGAGCAACTCAGTTTCCCGGAAGTCCGCTGGGTGATGCATCCGCTGGTCACGCAAGTCAGTCAACTCAACTTAAACGAAATCACCCCGCTGCAAGCCATCCAGTTACTCGCTGAGTGGCAAAAGCAGGCTTAGTTGCTGTTGCACGGCAGCCCAACTCTTGCGAAAGGCTGAGCCGCAAGCAAGCTCCTCACCTCCTTGAGCCAGCACCCAGCGCAACTCAGGCCCTGCGACCCGCCGCCGCCCCTCGTGCAAACCCAAGGCTGCTTTGACCACCTCGGGGCTCACGCTCCAAACCTCGGTCGTGCGCCGGATCTTATGCTGGGTCACGACATGCGAGGTCTCAACTACCGTCAACTTCTGGGCGGCTGACAAACCCAAGGCGGCAAAATCCACCGGATTGGATAAAAAATCCCACAGCCCTGCACGCCAAGCCCCCTTCTCCCGTTGCTCGAGCAACAGCCAAGGGCCACACGAAGACGCCGGCCCCGACCACTGACCACGCGGACTGATCACTGCATGCACGGTTTCTTGCACGGTGCGCCATTTCTTTGGCGCTTTTTTTTGCGGAAAAAGCGAGGTTTGCAGCAGCGCGTGGGCCTTGCAACCCGGGCGCAGCGGGCAGCGCGGACACTGCGGCTGCCGCACGGTGCAGACCGTGGCACCTAATTCCATGAGCGATTGATTCAGTGCGCTGGGATCGATGCCTTGGTGCACACCTTGCAAGACCAACAAGCGGGCTAAGCGCCAGAGGCGGCGGGTATAGTTTGGGCCGCGAGCGATGCGTCTGAGCCTGGCAAGCACGCGCTCGACATTCCCATCGAGTAAGGGCTCAGCCTGGTGCAACGCAATCGATAAAATCGCCCCTGCCGTGTACTCGCCCACCCCAGGGATGGCAAGCCAGCCCGCGCGGGTTTCAGGAAAGCTGCCGCCTCCTGCTTGGATAAGCCTAGCGGCTTCATGCAACCGGCGGCCGCGCGAATAATAGCCCAAGCCTGACCACAAGACCAGCACCTCGCTGACGTCCGCTGCAGCCAAGCTCGCCAGCGAGGGAAACCTGGCCATGAAACGCTCAAAAAACGGTAAAACGGTGACCACTTGGGTCTGCTGCAACATGATCTCCGACACCCAGACGCGGTAAATCTCAGGTCGGTTGCGCCAGGGCAATTGCCGTTGCTCGCGTTCAAACCAGCGGCTCAGTGCTTGAAAAATCTGCACCCACGGGCTGTCGGGCTTTTTTAACCTGAAAACGTGCGAAGTTTGCTTGATTGTCTTGCTCATGCCCTAGGCCTTGCCATAAAATAAGGAAATAAGCGAGAGTAAGCGAGAGAGGGAGCAGGGGCAGGAGAAGCAGTCGTCAGGAGTACTTGGGGGCAATCGAAAGCCCACGCGGTTAAGACCAGAGAGAGTCGGGGGAGACAAAAGTGTGAGTCCATGGTGTCAGCAAAGTTCGAGGCGTAGCAAGCGTTTTAGCCCTTCCCCGCTCGTCATCACGACGACTCCCCCCACCCGGCGTTTGGCCTGGAGCGTGATCATCAGCTTCCTACTTAGCTTCCTGCTGAGTCGAAGGCCCCCGTGCGTCCTCACCGCCAACGCCGCTTTAACCCCCCCCGTTGTGCTCCCAAACGCCGCCAACGCTCGCCTCAAAAAACTGCCCGCTTTTCGCATTGTGCTTGACCCCGGACATGGTGGCAGTGATGAGGGGACGATTTTTCAAAAAAAGGGCCTACGCCTCAGTGAAAAGCAAATCACCTTGAAACTGGCCCAACAAATCGCAGCCCGGCTGCGAGCGGCGCACTTTCAAGTCACGCTCACGCGCACCCGTGATCAGGAAGTGCCGCTCGCCCAGCGCACCGCTTTGGCCAATCAGCAAAAAGCGCAGCTGTTTATTTCACTCCACGTCAATTCCAGCCAACACAAGCCTACCCACACCACCACCACCACCGCCTCGCCTTGGCACAAGTGGAGTCACCTCTTCAAACACCCTTTTAAGCGTGCAGGCACCTCAGACCCCACCCAGTCGGCAGGCGGCATTGAGACCTACATCCTCAACCACACCTCCAATGACCCTTCGCGCAGACTGGCGCTGCTCGAAAATAGTTTTTTGCCACAAAATACCGAAAAAACCCCAGAGGATGCCGACCTTGCCCTCATCTTAAAAGACCTCAGGCTGGATGCCAACTTTAACCCGAGCCGGCACCTGGCTTGCATCGTGCAAAAACACCTCACCCAAGCCAGCCACATCCCCAACCGCGGGGTCAAACAAGCGCTCTTTCACGTGCTCTTGGGCGCTGACATGCCCAGTATTTTGGTAGAAGCAGGCTTTCTCGATCACCCCAAGGATCGCCAGTTCCTGAGCTCGGCGCGCGGTCAGAGCAAAATCAGCCAAGCCATGGTTAAAGCCATTCAGGAGTACCGGCGGCTGCAAAACCAACCAGACAGGGCGGATTGCAAAGTCTACTGAATGCTAATTCTCAAGGACTTTGCGCCTGGGGCGTGTTAGCATGAAAAGCAGTATGAATGCCTACGCCCCGCAAATCCAAGCGCTCGTCATCAAGTTTTTACCGTTCCTGATGGCCATTGTTTTTCATCAATTTGCCCTTTGCTGGATGGCCCATTATTGGGGCGACGAGACGGCAGCCAAACAGGGGCGCTTGACCCTGAATCCCTTGCCGCACATCGATCCCGTCGGGACCTTGCTTTTGCCCATCCTCAACCTCTTACTCGACTCGCCGCTGCTCTTAGGCTGGGCCAAACCCGCCCCGATTCATCCCAACCGTTTTCGCCACTTCAGGAAAGGGCTTTTCTGGGTTGGGGTCTCAGGCCCGCTGATGCATTTTGCCTTAGCCCTGCTGTTTGCCGCGGTCTTTTGTGGCATAGCCGCTTGGGTGCCGCAGGACTTTTATTTCTTTGAGCCGTTTTTTCGGATGAGCCAGGTGGCCATTAGCCTAAATTTTGCCTTAGGCATTTTTAACCTCCTTCCCCTCTATCCGCTTGATGGTAGCCGAATTCTCAAGGCCCTGCTGCCGCCCCAGTGGACCAAGCACGAGGAGTGGCTAGAGCAAAACAGTTTTTTCATTTTCCTCGGTCTGATGTTTTCTGGTCTGCTGAATCAGCTCAAGACGCCGATCTTTTTTTTAACCCAAATCTCCGTGCGCGGGATGGGAGCGCTGTTTGGGCTAGAGTAACGAAGGTCGAGAGAGCGTCACCAGGCACCCCACCTGGCCTAACGCCCCCTCTCTCGCGCCCTGCCCCGCGCGAGCAGCAACCCCCCCCCCCCACCGAAAAAGGAGCCAGAACTATTACTCCCCCGCGCAAAATTCTCCTCTCAGCCGTTCAACCCTCCCAACAGATCACTTTGGGCAATTACTTGGGCTCTTTGTTACCTTGGGTGCAACTGCAACATGACTATGATTGCCTGTTTTTTATCGGTAATTTGCACGCCATCACGGTACGCCAGGATCCCAAACTCTTAGCCAGCCACACGCTGGCAACGCTTGCCACCTATCTGGCTGCAGGGATTAATCCGGACACTGCCACCCTCTTCGTACAATCGTCCGTCAGCGAGCACGCGGAATTAGCCTGGGTGCTGACGTGCTTTACCGCGATGGGTGAGTTGCATCGCATGACGCAGTTTAAGGACAAGAGCAAGAAAAACAGCTCCGAACTGATCGGTGCAGGCTTATTTACCTACCCGGTGCTGATGGCAGCTGACATCCTCTTGTATCAAACCCAGCTGGTGCCGGTGGGTGAGGATCAACGACAACACCTGGAACTGACTCGTGATTTAGCGATTCGCTTGAATCAAACTTTAGGGCATCCTGGGTTTGTCGTCCCTGAGGCTTTTATCGCCAAAACCGGATCCAAGATCATGAGCTTACAAAATCCGACCCTCAAGATGTCCAAATCTGACCCGCAGACGGATGGCACCTTATTTCTCTCCGACCCGCCTGCCACGCTCTTAAAAAAGATCAAAAAAGCGGTCACCGACTCAGGCTCCCTGATTGATGGCGATCCGCAAAAGGTGGGCGTCCGTAATTTGATGGAAATCCAAGCCGCGTTACAAGGCTCAACGCCTGAGCAGGTACTCAGCTCTTATTTAGGGAAACAATACGGGGTCTTAAAGCAAGACACTGCGGAGATCGTGATTGCGAAAATGACGATTTTACAAAAAAAGCAGCAAGAATTGCTAGCGCAACCGGAGTATTTGCGAGATCTTTTACTCAAGGGTGCGGCATCGGCAAAAATCCGAGCGCGCAAGACCCTAGTCACACTTTACGCTCATCTAGGCTTAGAACCATGACGACTGCCGAGCAACCCCCCCCGAGGCTTCATGCTGCACCGACTGCCGATTAACCTCAAGCTTGACACCTTTGAAGGTCCGCTCGATTTATTACTCTACCTCATTCAAAGCCATGAGCTAAAGATCTCCGCAGTATCGCTGACCCAGATCACCGATCAGTACCTAGCCTACGTCAGACTGATGCAAGAGCTGAACTTTGATACCGCAAGCGACTTTTTGGTGATGGCAGCCACCCTGCTGTTCTGGAAAAGCCAGGCGCTGTTACCCAAGGAGATTGACCCTGCGGCAGCACGTGACGC
>JAYTHP010000150.1:0-30287 GCA_043732485.1 Oligoflexia bacterium | reverse complement strand
CAGAGGTGCTGCTCAACTTCTTTTGGTTTAGGCCTGGGTAGTCCAATACTTTCGAGGGCTTCTTCAATCTGGTGCATATCGGACTCGTTTGCTGGAATGATCTTAACCGCAATAGGTATACCATTTTTGTCAGTTAAGATTATATGCTTGATTCCGGGTCGGC
Source organism: Oligoflexia bacterium (assembly GCA_043732485.1). GTDB lineage: Bacteria > Bdellovibrionota > UBA1018 > UBA1018 > UBA1018 > JAYTHP01. The sequence goes on along the minus strand of JAYTHP010000150.1, from coordinate 30,124 downwards.
CCCGATCTGTTGGGTTCTTTCCAGTATTTTTAGAACATCCGGGAGCCTGTTTTAAGGACCCATCGATTGATTGGAAAGAACAATCTATGCCGAGTGTCTCATCGTACAATTGCAGTGCCTTTTCCATGAGTTGATCAAAAAAACCAGCGCTTACCCACTTTTTTAGATATTTTCCAAGACTGGTGCGGCTGCCAAAATGCCTTGGAACCAGATCCCATTGGCATCCTGATCGAATCCAAAACAGCAAGCCACAAAATATTTTTCGAAGGTCTGCGTGGGGTGGCCCCCCTTTCGTTCCCTTGCCAGTTTCAATTTCAGGAGGCAAAATTTTTTGGATCAGTTTCCAGTTTTTTTCTGATAGAGTGCAAGTCGAGGGAATCATGTGCCGCCTTTCTTGGTTGATACCTGAATGACATACATGAATTATATAATTTATTCTATTTAGAGGTTTGCGAAACGGTGCCTTAAGCTATGATCTCGTGATCAGCGCTAATTATTATTTTTATAGCTCTAAGTACTAACTTTTAGTGAATTTCGTCTTAAAAAAATTATATATTGGCTCCTGGCGCGGCAAATCTAAGTTAACCGTAGGCTTCCACCGCCGCGTCAAAACACGGTCAGATTGAATGAACCTAAAAACAGGAGTGTCTTCATGAATACTCTATCTGCAATTCAAAGACAGCTAAAGGTTCCCATGAGAGCAAAGAAGGCAGCGAGCAGTTGAGTCGGCTATTTGATTTCCGCTCTCAGAAAGCACGCTAGAGGGAGGGGATAGGGGAGGCGCGCGACCTCAGCTAGCGACGTAGAACCAGCAACGGGGCGAGCCTTAAGCCTTGCAGCCTCTTTCACTCACTCACTCACTCACAGAATCTCTCGCCTCCGTATTTGTTGCTCAAATCGAGGGTGAGCACTTTGAGAGATACGCGTTTCCCAGGTGTGGGGTTTTAGAAAAAATAGACCAGCGTGGCAACAACCGATGGCAAGCGGAAGAGGTTAACGGCAACACTAGAGACAAGGATCATCCGTCAGCCCACCCACCCTCACCCTCAAAGCAAGGACTGACAGCTTTTGGCACTCAGCTCAAGAAGCGCAAAACCGCCTCAGGCCACACCCCTAACGCTAACGTAGCCATTACGAGCGCCAGGACCACGGCCGCTTCGAGCAACGACACGCGGACAGGAGGCGTCAACAACGCTTGCGAGAGGTTGGCTTGAGGGCTAGAAACACCAAGCACGCTGCTATCGACACCGACAACCACGCCATCAAAACTCTTCAAGTACACGCTTGCTGCCATCCGCAAATACACGAACACGGCAGCGCCACTTGCACCAAGCGCCGTCCAAAGCAACCAAGCATGCCCCTGCTCAAAAAGTACCGTCAACAACCCCACCTTCCCCATGAATCCCCCGGTAAAGGGAATGCCTGCCATCGACAGTAAAAAAACCACTAAGGCAAACGCCTGGGCAGGCGCTCGCGCCCATAGCCCTGTCAGATCATAGACTCCTAAACCCCCTTCTTTATCCGAGCCCATGCCAGGCAAGCAGCACACCATCAACACCCCCAAGCTCATGACGCAGTAAGAGAGGAGGTAAAAAAGCAAAGCGGTTTGCGGCGGATGAGCAAGTCCCACTAAGCCCGCAACGCCACCGCCGACCACGCCGGCGCTTTGCCAATCGCGCAGGCTAACGAGCGCGCTGAGCAAGTAGCCTGAGTGGGCAATCGAGGAGAAAGCCAGCAGTCGTTTGATCCGAATTTGAGTTAAAGCCACGAGCGTGCCATAAGTCAAGGAGGCGAACGCTGCCACCCAGAAAAAATGGGAAAACGCCTGCAACACTTGCAGGCCTCGCGGGAAAGTAGCAAAAGAATGCCACAGCGGGGCTAGCATACGAAAAAAACCTGCCAACACGGCAGTTTTCACGGCGGTGGCAAGAAAAGCGGTCACAGGCCAGGGTGCTCCTTCATAAACCTCAGACACCCACCAGTGGAAGGGTGCCGCCCCCAGCTTGAAGAAAAAACCGATCACCACCAAGAGCGCGCCCATCACCGCGACCATCGACAGCGGCTGACCCGCTCCGCTGGATTTTGAGAACGCAAGACTGATGGCCATGATCTGGGTTGATCCCGAGGCGCCATAAAGTAACGCGATGCCGTACAGCAGCACCGCTGAGGCTGACGCTCCTAAAATAAAATACTTCAGTGCCGCCTCATTGGATCGGCGGTCGTGCCGCCTAAAGCACACCAGCGGCAACAGCGACAGCGACATCAGCTCCAGCGCAATGTAAAAGACCACCCAATCCAGCGAAGAGACCATCATACGCATGCCAAAAACTGAAAAAAGCAACAGTACGTAAAACTCGGGATACTCAAGCTGCTCGCGCTTGAGATAGCCATACGCCATGCTGCCGCACACCACCATCACACCACAAAACAACACGGTCAAGGTATTGCTATAGGCGTCAGAAACGAGATTTTGGTTAAAAATCAACACTCCACTCACCCGTGGGAGCGCAAGCAAATAGGCCTGCCAAGACACCGCAAACGCGACGATCAGCGACCAGACGAACTGAAGTTTTAAGCGCCAAGGGCCTTGCACCAGCGCTGCAAGCAAGATCGCCCCAAAAATCCCGATCAGCAGCAGCCAGTCAGGCACCAGCGCCTGCCACTGTTCCAGGCGCAAACTCAAAAGCTCAGGATGGATCCCCAGGCCGCTACCGGCAGCTGCGGAGACTGCTGCTGTATTCCAGGGTGTGAGTGGATTAGCGAGAGGGGTGAGTAGGCCTGGCATCGTGCGCTCCTTTTTCGTTCATCAAATTAAAAGCCGCACGCGTTGCCGGAACATTCATGGGCGCCATCAACGGACTAACTGCAGGATCAATCATCTCAAGCAGCGGCTTTGGCGCAAGACCAAGCGCCAGAATCACGGCGACAATCAGCGCCACCAAGCCCAGTAAGAGGGGCGCGCTTTTTTGCTGAGAGGGCGGGTGGTAGTGGTGGTGGTGATGCGGCGGTGATTGACTGGTGATGCTCGTGGCGTTAACATGGACTAGCGCCTCCAAGCGGAGGGTCGGTTTTCCTAAAAACACCTGATTGAAGAAATTGAGCATCACCCACGCCCCTAAAATCACGCCCAAGCTCGCTGCTGCCACCGCCCAGGGGTGCGCTTCCCAAGCACCCAGTAAAATGAGCCATTCCCCGACAAAGCCACTGAGCCCCGGCACCGCAAGGTCGGCAAGCATCACTACGAACGTCAGGATTGCAGCTGCAGGCAGCTGGCGCGCGAGACCGCCAAAATCATCCAGCTGCGGGCGGGAGCACCCCAACCAGGAGGATGGGTTGGGCTTGACGTGGGCGAGTACCCCTAGAATTAAAAACAGCGCCGCGCTCACCAGCCCGTGACTCAGCATGGCAAACACCGCCCCGACCAGGGCTATTTTTTGTAAAGAAAACAAACCGACGGCAATCAACCCCATGTGGCTGAGCGAGGCATAGGCCATCCGCTTTTTGAGATCGACCTCCTGCAAGGCTAAAAGCCCGCCATACAAAACACTCACTGCCGCAAGCGTGATGAAGCCTGGCCGCATCTGCAAAGCCACCTGCGGAAAGAGATAAAAAGCCACTCTTAAAAACCCATACCCGCCCATCTTGGAGAGCAAGCCCGCAAAAAGTATGCTGCCCCCCATCGGTGCCTCGCTATAGGCGCCAGGCAACCAGCTGTGGAAGGGAAACAAGGGCAGTTTTACGGCAAAAGCGAGACTAAACGCCAGAAAGAGCAGTTGCGGCAAACTCAACCCCAACGCCACCGTGCTGTCGCTCCAGCTCAAGGTCACTAGATCGCTGAAAAGCGCCGAAGGGTGCCCGAATTGCAACGTCGCTTCATGCAGCAGGGCAAAAACCCCCGCTAGCATCGGCAGCGAGGCCATAAGCGTGATGATGAAAAAATGGGTGGCCGCGGCAAGCCTTTGCTCTCCGCCCCAGATACCTATCAGAAAATAACTGGGCACCAGGGTCAGCTCCCAAAAACAGTAGAACAAAAACAAATCTTGCGCCGCAAACACCCCCAAGAGCGCGGTTTGCAGCACCAGGCACCAAAAAAAGTACTCCTTTTGCCGAAAACCCACCTCCCGCAAGCCACTGACCATCGCCACGGGAACTAAAAAGCAGCTCAAGGCCATCAAGACTAAGCTCAGCCCATCCACGCCCAAGGCATAGCGCACGCCCAGCGAGGGGATCCAAAAAAAGCTTGTCCCCACGCCTCCGCCCGCATGACTCCCCACCCAGCCGTAACCGCGCAGGATCACCAGGAGGGGGGGTAGCAGCGCACCGACCAGAAAAAGCAACAGCCAGAGCAGGGGTAAGTCCCAGCGACTCTCACCTTGTACCTCCTCAGGATCAGCGCTTGCCCCCGATAGACGAGTAGGAGTAGCAGCAGCGCCGCCGCTGGCGCCCCCGCTGAGAAACGCCAAGAGGGACATCAAGACGCCCCAGGCTAGGGGGGCAAAAATCACCGCACTTAAGAACCCAGTCTCAGAGCATAACATAAATCACCCACCCTGCACTGAGCACCACCAGCGCAAAAAACATCAAAGCATAGTGAGGAATAGCGCCCGTTTGCATTTTTTTTAAAAACACTCCTTCGGCAAAAGCAAGCTCAGCGGTAGCAAGCGCACTGCCTTGCACCCATCGCTCTTCTACGTGCGCTGCCAACCCTTTGGCCAGGGCCCCAAGCGGTGCAACCACCAGGGCATGCAACCCTCGCTCCCAGTAGGGCCCCAGGCCCAAGAAACCCTCAAGCCAACGCAGCAAGCCGTCCGCTTCGCTGACACCTGCCTGATGCCTCTGAGCAGTCTCCATCACCCTGCGATAGCGCAGCCAAGCCAGCGCCATGCCAAGCACTCCTGCTGCGACACTTGCGCCCATGCAGCCTAACTCCGTCAGCCCAAAAGCTCCTGGCCCTTCAGGCAAGTGAGCCTGAGGCAGCAGCGGCTGGAGTTGATGCTCCAGCCAGGAGAGATGCTCAGGCCCCATTGGCCAGGCAAAAAGCCCCCCGAGCACGCTTAAAGCGGCAAGCACCAGCACCGGCGCTAGCATCACCGGGATGGCTTCTTCGGGGTTTAGGGCTGGTTGTGCATGGGCCTGAACCGTGGACTCTGGCTTCGCACTCAGGTCACTCCCCGCCCAGCGCGGTGCCCCAAGAAAGACCAGCACAAACAGGCGCATGCTGTAAAAACCTGTGATCAGGGTTCCGAAGCCCCCAATAAACGCCAGCGCCGGAGAAGCAGCGAGCGCCGCCCAGAGAATGGCGTCTTTAGAAAAGAACCCTGCCAGAGGAGGAATACCCACAAGCGCCAGCAGGCCTAGGAGAAACGCCACGGCGGTTGCGGGCATTTTTTTTGCCAGCCCCCCCATCTTCCAGATATTTTGCTCATCTTGCAGGGCATGAATCACGTTACCTGCCGCTAAAAACAACAGCGCCTTAAAAAAAGCATGGGTCAAGACGTGAAACACGCTGTGACTAAAGGCCCCCACCCCGGCGCCTAAAAACATGTAACCCAATTGCGAGAGGGTGGAGTAGGCCAGGACTTTTTTCAAATCGCTTTGCACCACCGCACACACTGCACCCAACAAGGCGGTTGCGGCACCCAGACCAGCAATCAGTGAAGAAATCTCGGGAGTTAACACGAGAAGGAAGCTAAAGCGGCACAGCAAGTAGATCCCGGCTGTGACCATGGTGGCTGCGTGGATCAGCGCGGAAACGGGGGTCGGTCCTGCCATGGCATCCGGCAGCCAAAAATAAAGCGGGATTTGGGCGGATTTGGCCACGGCCCCTAAGGTGACGAAAAAAGCAATTAGGCAAAGCGCGCCTTGCTGCGTCTGCACTGCTTGAAAAGCAACCCGCAACGCGGCAAAATCAAGCGTGTGAAACCGCTGCATCAACAGCACCATTGCAAGCAGCAAGCCCCAATCACCCACGCGGTTGACTAAAAAAGCTTTTTTCCCGGCCAAGGCTTTCAGTGGATCCTGGTACCAAAAAGCAATCAACAAGTAACTGGCTAAGCCCACCCCTTCCCAGCCAACAAAAAGCACAGGAAAATTGGCGCCTAACACCAGCAGCAGCATGAACGCACAAAAAAGGTTAAGGTAAGCAAAAAACTTTTGCACCCCGTAGTCATGCGCCATGTAACCAATCGCGTAGAGATGAATCAGACTCCCCACCCCGGTGATCATCAAACAAAATACGCAAGACAAACCATCCAAGCGCAAAGCAAAACTGAGATCCAAGCCCAGGCTACTCATCCAAGGGCACAAGACGACTTCTAGCACTTTGAGTGACTGAGGGAGCGAGGCAAGCTCACAAACCGCCCGCAGCGTCAGCAAAAACGAGCCTAACATCATGATCAGCGCAAGCCCGCCTGCGCCCCAGCCGATGATCTCTTTTTCTGGTGCCTCTTCTGGTGCCTCTTCTGGTGCTTCTTCTAGTTGACTTTCGTGGGACTTTGGCCGCGCAGTGGCAAAAGCAGGAGACTGCCGCAAGGTTGCTCGCCCATAGGCTAATCCGTTGATCAAGAAACCTATTCCCGGTAGCAGCGGGATCCACGCTATCCAAGCACTCATGATATCACCGCCTCCTCATCACACAGCCATTACTCGCCTAAAAACTCTAGCTCACTGGTCAGCGAACTGCGCAGCGTGCGAAACATCGCAATCACCAACCCCAACCCCACCGCCGATTCTGCAGCAGCCAGACAAATCAAGAAAATCACCGACGCCTGCCCCGTCAAATCCTGGTGCTGATGCGAGAAAATCACAAAGGTGAGATTCACCGCATTCAACATCAGCTCAAGCGACATGAGAATCACCAGCAGTTCCCGCCGGACCACCACGCCCCAAAAACCGATCGCAAAAATTAGCGCCGCAAAGCTCAACAACACCCAAGATTCCACCACTTAACTCATCCCTCGCTTTTCACCCTGAAGTCCAGCGGCTGTGCTCGTTGCCCCAAGCCGGTCATTCCACCCACCCCCAACGCGACTACGCCCACCGCCGCCACCTGCCTTGTTGCGTTTCGCCGTCACCACTGCTCCCACCATCGCGCTGAGCAACACGATTGCCGTCAACTCGAACGGCAACATGGCTTGCGAAAAAAGGATTTCCGCGAGCGCCACCGTATTGCCGCCTCCTGGAGCGCCTAACTGCTGCAAACCCGCCGTCGCTTTTGGGCTTACGCCTGCCGACCCAAGCGTGCGCCCTCCCTCACTCAGCCGAAAGACCCCTGCAAAATAGATAACAAAAAACGCCGCAAAACCAGCAGTTAAGACCTTGAGCCGCACGTCTATGGGCTTAGCTATTTGCGGGTGCTTGTGCTCGCCTTGTAGCAGCATGACGACAAAAACGAAAAGCACTAAAATCGCTCCAGCATAGACTAAAATCTGGATGCCGGCTAAAAAGTCGGCACCCAACCCAGCGTAGAGCCCAGCAAAGGCAAAAAAGACCAACACCAAGTGAAAGGCGCTCGCCACTGCTCCGCGACTCCTCACCACCCCAAGCGCACCCGCCAGCGCCATCAGCGCACACGGTAAAAACCACATCGTCGGCATCATGACGTGCGACTCCCTCGTTGTTCGAGTAAAAACTCTTTGCTTAAGACTTGTCGATGGGTCGTGCTCATCTCATAGAGCGTACTCAACTTGATTGCATCCTTCGGGCACGCTTCCTCACACATCCCGCAAAAGCAACACCGCAGTAGGTCAATTTCAAAGCGCACCGGGTATTTCTCCTTATCCGCACGCTCGCCTGCCTCAATATGAATACACTCTGCCGGACAAACGGTCGGACACAGCATGCAAGCCGTGCAGTTCTCCACCCCGTTGGTGGCCTTTAGGTAATGCAAACCGCGAAATCGCTCGGAATACTTGCGTCGCACTTCCGGATACTGCACCGTGACTTTGCGGGAAAAAAGGAGGTTTTTTAGCGTGATGCTTAAACCCCGAACGATTTCAATCAGGTAAAACTGTGAGAGACGACTTTTTCGGCGGTGAACAATCATATGCGTTTACACCCATCCCTCATAGGCCAGCCAAAAGGTGACTAGCAAATTGACAAACGATAGCGGCAGCAAGGTCTTCCAACCCAGCGCCATCAATTGATCATAACGAAAACGCGGCAAAGTCCAGCGCACCCAGACAAAAAACCACATAAAAAAGGCAAGCTTCGTAGTAAACGCCGACATCTGAAACAACACCCGCAAGACGTCACTGGCGGTCGCAGACAAACCCAAAAGGTGCTGCAACAAAGACAACGTGCTTTGCTGACCGGGGAGCAGCTGCCAGCCACCGAAGTAAAAGGTCGTGAGCAAACCTGAGGCCGTGGTCATGTTCAAGTACTCTGACATCATAAAAAGCGCAAACTTCATCGAGCCGTACTCGATATGATACCCCGCCACCAGCTCCGACTCCCCTTCTGGCAGGTCAAACGGCAGACGGTTGGTCTCAGCAAACGCCGTGATTAAAAAAATCAAAAACCCCACCGGCTGCAAAAAAATCCCCCAACGCGGCAACACCCAAGAACCCCACTGCAGGAGCGGCGCCGCTTGCGCAGCCACCATCTCTTCAGGCTTGAGGCTAGCATAGAGCACCACCACGGCTGCCACCGCAAGTCCCATGGCCAACTCATAGCTGATCATCTGCGAGGAACTGCGAAGACTGCCCATCAAGGCATACTTGTTATTGGAAGCCCACCCGGCCATCATCACGCCGTAAACCCCCAGCGAAGCAATGGCAAAGCAATACAGCACCCCGATATCTAGCTGATCGGCCACCTGAAAGCGCAGCCAATGGCCCTGCCAAGCCATCGGGCCCGCAAAAGGCAGCACGGCAAAGGTCATAAAAGCCGGGATAATGGCAATCAGCGGCGCTAGGACATAGAAGCGCGCTTCCACATGACCAGGAACCGGATCTTCCTTAAACATCATCTTCACCACGTCGGCAAGCGACTGTAAGATTCCAAGCGGCCCCACCCGGTTAGGACCTAGGCGATTTTGCATCAAGGCTGAGCCCCGACGCTCGACCCAGACCATGGTGGGCACAATGGGCAGCAAGAACAAGGTCAGGAAAATCACTTTAACGAGTAAAACCACGCCGTCAAAAAAACTAAGACCAACACTCATGCTGACACCAACGCCTGACGCTGCGGATCATTACCAGACGCCGCGCCATGGCTTTGCGACAGCAGCATCAAGATCTCAGGCAATGCCCGGCTTTGCCCGCGCGGCGGGATGGCTTGCTGCAGTTTTTGCTCGCGGTTCTCAAAGTTCAGCCAGGTGCCTGATTTCTCGGCAAACCCTAAGCCAGGTAGCACCACCACGGAGGGGCCTGCAGGTGACCCTGCTACAGCAGCCTCCACTTCAGCCTGACTGGCCGCTGCAATCAGCACCAGCGGCAGTGAGCCTAGAGCCGGTAAAACCGCGCGGCTGCCACGAATCACCAAAGCCGCCTGCGTGCCTGCAGGCAGGCCCGCAAAGCCTTCTATCCCTAACTTCTCAAGCCCGTTCAAGTTGGGCGTCTTGCTCACCCGCCGCAAAAAGCTATCCTCGCCCCCGTCTTGCCAACTCTCCACCACCCCAGGCGTCCCAAAGCTCCAAAGCGTGCTGCCCGGGTAATTGGCTTGCAAGAATTGCTGCGCCTGCGTGGCCTCTTCTTGCGTCAAATCCGCACCCAAAAGCCCCACCACTTGCTTGCCCTGCAAGACGCTCTGAGCCGCGCTAATTGCTTGCGACCAGCTCACCACTGCAAACGCCATGCTTGGCGCCAACGCGTCATCACCCTGATCGCTGCTACTACTCTGCTGCCTCACGAGTGGACGAAGCACCCGGCCTGCGTCTTGGGTGGCACGGTAATGAAAGCGACCCTCGTCGCAAAGCCAGTAGCGGTTGACCTCAAGATTCTCACGCGGGGTGGCGCGGTAAATGGTCTCCCCCTCATGGTGCAACTCCAAATTACAACCGCGCGAGCACCCCTCACACAGCGTCGGCGTTTTCTTCAGCATCCACACCCGCTTTTTAAAGCGAAACTCCTTGAGCGTCAGCGAACCGGTAGGGCAAATATCGGCGTAATTGCCGGCATAGTCAGTTTCAAGCGGACGCCCCTCTAAGGTGGTGATTTCCGTCTGATTGCCGCGCTTCACGGCAACCATCTCCCTGATGCCTGCAATCTCCGCTCCAAAACGAATGCAGCGCGTGCAATGAATACAGCGATTCATGTTCTTTTTAATCACAGGCCCCATATCTAGATCGAGATAAGTCCTGCGCTCTTCCGTAAAATGCGACTTCACGTCGCCGTGCGCAAACGAGTGCTCCTGCAAATCACACTCCCCAGATTTGTCGCAAATCGGACAATCCAGCGGATGATTCATCAGCAAAAACTCCATCACCGACTTACGATTTTGTGCCACCTTCAAGGAGGTGGTGTGCACCACCATGCCTTCGGCGGCAGGCGTTGAGCAAGCGGTTTGCAATTTCGGCATTTTGTCGATTTCAATGGCACACATCCGGCACTGCGCCACCACCGACAGCCCCGGGTGGTAGCAAAACACCGGAATCTCAATGCCCACCCTCCCCGCAGCTTTCACCAGGTTGTCGCCCGCTTGAAACTCCACTGACCGGCCATCAATCATGCATTTGGGCATTTTTCACCTCGAATATGAGCCTCAAACTCGCCGCGAAACTTCTTAATAAAACTGATCACCGGACCGGCTGCCGCATCCCCCAGCGCGCAAAGCGTTTTGCCTGCAATATTGTCTGCTATCTGCAACAGCAACTCCAGGTCCTGCGCTCTCCCGTGCTGATGCTCTAGCCGATGCAAGACTTCAAGCATCCAAGCCGTACCCTCGCGGCACGGCGTGCACTGGCCACATGACTCGTGGGTGTAAAAGCGGGTGATCCGGCCGAGCAATTTCACCATGCAGACGTCTTCACTAATGACCATGATGCCTGCTGAGCCCAGCATCGTGCCAATCTTCGCCAGCGGCTCAATGTCCATGATCACGTCAATCTCATCAGCCGAGAGCACTGGACTGGAAGACCCCCCAGGGATCACTGCCTTCAGCTTGCGCTTGCCTAAGACCCCACCACAATGCTCATCAATCAGCTGCCGCAAACTTACCCCGCCTGCCGGTAACTCATACACCCCCGGCCGCTCGACGTGACCTGAGACACAAAACAGGCGATTGCCCCCTGATTTTTCCAATTTCCCTAAGCCCGCAAACCAAGGCCCCCCGCGATTGATGATAAACGGCACGGAACACAAGGTCTCCACGTTGTTCACCACCGTTGGCCCCCCAAAAGCCCCGATTTGCGCCGGAAAAGGCGGCTTTACCCGCGGCTCGCCGCGCTTACCTTCCAAGGAGTTCAAAAGGGCGGTCTCCTCACCACAGATATAAGCCCCAGCCCCGCGGTGCAGGGTTAACTCAAAATTCTCGCCTGCGGTGGCAAAAATAGCTTGACCTAAAAAGTTCTTAGCATAGGCTTCATCAATTGCCGCTTGCAGGATTTTTGCCTCCTGCACGTACTCACCACGAATGTAGATGTAACCCACCTTCGCGCCAATCGCTCGCGCGGCAATCACCATGCCTTCAATCAGCAAGTGCGGCAGGAACCTCAGCAACTGACGATCCTTAAAGGTGCCAGGCTCAGACTCATCGGCGTTGCAAATCAAGTACTTAGCGTGCTCACTGACTTTCGGGATAAAGCTCCACTTCATGCCAGTCGGGAAACCAGCCCCACCGCGCCCTCGCAAGTTCGAGGTCTTGACCTCTTGGATCAAGGCCTCAGGCGTCATGGACAGCGCCTTGCGGGCAGCCTGATAGCCTGCCACCTCACTGAGGTAGTAGTCAAGCGCATTGGCCCCCTCTTTAAAATGCTGAATCATCAAAGTTTCACCCAGCCCAGGCGGAGGCGTGAAAGGGGGGGCTGCGTCCGCAGAAGGCCTGCCATTCAGCAAAGGGGCTTGCGCCGCGTCGCTTGAAGGCGCGTGAGATTCGATCATCACGTGTTCACTCTAACCCTTCTAAAAATCCCTGCAGCGCTGCCGCGTCGACTTTTTCATAGTGTTCTTGGTTCAGCATCATCACAGGCGCCGTGCCGCACGACCCTAAGCACTCCTCTTCTGCAAGCGAGAACTTCTGATCGTCGGTCATCTCTCCACACTCAATGCCCAGTTGGCTTTGACACTGCTGCATCAACTGATCAGCCCCCCGCAGGGCGCAAGCCACGTTGGTGCAAATCTTAATCTGATAGCGCGCCACCGGGGCAAGCGCAATCATCGAGTAAAAGGAGGCCACCTCGCGCACTTCCGCTGGATGCAGCTTCAGTAGCTCAGCAATCTCATCTAAAACCGCTTGCTGTAGCCACCCTCCCTGCTCGGCTTGCGCGGCATGCAAACACGGTAACATCAACGCCTTGAGCGTAGGGTAGCGGGGCTTAAGCAGTGCAATCTGCTGATAAAAGCTGGAAGATAGAATTTTTTTGCTCATGATCTTTTTTTTGCTCTACTCACTGCCTGTTCATTCTTGCCAGGAGGGCTCTCCAGAAACACACTCATACCGACACTCACACACACCCTCACCACTTTACCTTTGCCCTCGCTGCGTCCTTCACCCACAATTCCCTGCCGTCTTCAGGCACCCCTTTTTTTCTCTTACGCCTGAACAAAAGTCTGACTAATACCCCTTACCGATCCAGCTCGCCTGCAATGATATTTAAACTCCCCAGCGTTGCCACCATATCAGCCAGCTTCTCGCCTTCCACCACCGGACTTAAAATCTGATAATGGAACACCGAAGGCCCACGAATCCGCATGCGATGCGCTCGTGGACCGCCGCGACTGACAATGTAAAACCCGAGCTCGCCGTTGGTAGCCTCCGTCGTCGAGTAAACTTCGCCTGCTGGCACCGAAAAACCTTCCATAAAGAACTTAAAATGATGGATCATCCCTTCCATCGTATTATGCACAGCGCTTTTCTCAGGAATCCGCACCCGCTTATCTTCAATCCAGATCGGCCCCTTTTTCATCCGTTCAGCACACTGGCTTAGGATTCTGAGCGACTGGCGAATCTCTTCCAGCCTGACCAAGTAACGATCTAGCACGTCACCGTGCTGGGCAATCGGCACTTCAAACTCCACTTGCTTGTAATTCAAATACGGCTCATCGCGCCTTAAATCCCAATCCACTCCCGAAGCCCTGGCAACCGGACCACTCACCGCGTAGGCTAAACACTGCTCCTTGGAGATGACCCCCACCCCTTCCGTCCGAAGCCGCCAAATGCGGTTATCCGTCAGCAAGGCGTCCATCTCTTCTACCACCCGCCTGGTCTCAAGCACCCACTTCTTCAAGGCCGCTTCAAAACCCTCGGGAGCGTCGTGCGCCAAGCCCCCTACTCGCGGATAAGAGGTGGTCAATCTCGCGCCACACAACTGCTCCACTAAGGTGTAGGCCTCCTCCCGCTGATGAAAACCATACAAAAAGTAGGAAAAAGCCCCTAAATCAACCGCATTAATGCCAATACAAATCAAGTGATCCATGATGCGCGACAACTCACAGCAAATCATGCGAATCCACTGACAGCGCTCAGGCACCCCGATCCCCAGCAACTTCTCAACCGCCAGCACGTACCCGACGTTGTTGGCCAAAGCCGAGCAATAGTTCAAGCGATCCGTGTAGACGATAAAATTATGGTAGGTGCGATTCTCCCCCAACTTCTCTTTCGCGCGGTGGGTGTAACCAAACTCGCAGTAGGACTTCTCAATCGTCTCACCGTTCAATTTCGCCGTCATGCGCAGCGCTCCGTGCATCGCCGGGTGGGTGGGGCCAATATTGACAATCGTCCGCGCCTCACCCCATAACTCATCCGGGTCGGAGCTCAGCGTAAAGCTAGCAGGCAACCCGCCGTGAGCGCCCTCTGGCGCTATCGCCTTACTCATGCTCACCTTGCAGCAATCCCGGATCGCCAGGGAGCGGCTCTGTGAAAACCTGGAAGCCTGCGAGAGGATAATCCTTACGCAGCGGGTGCCCGACCCAGCGCGTATCCATCAAAATCCGCCGTAAATCGGGATGCTCGGCAAACGGCACACCAAACATGTCGTAAACCTCACGCTCCAGCCAATTGGCCCCAGGCCACATCCCACTTAAAGTCGGCACACTGTCTCCCTCGCCTACCCGCACTCTGACGCGCATGCGCATCTTTTGACTCAAGGAAAGTAAGTGATAAATCACCTCAAAGCGGGGGACCTCAGGCAGGTGATCAACAGCCGTGAGATCAGACAACACCGCGTACTCAAACAAAGCTTCCGTTTTGAGTACCTGCATCAGCTTAAGTAAGCACTCTTTGACCACCCGGAGGCTGAGCACATCGGTTGCCTGGACAGGCAAAGACTCCACCTCCAGCAATTCGTCTACACTAAAGCGCGTCTTAAGGAGTGCCACTTGCTGCGCCCAGCGTTCCGCGCACTTTGCCGCCTGCTCAGCCACGCCGTGCCCACCTAAGCTTCTAAGATCCATAAGCAATTCCTGCTATTCTACGCTGCGAGTGCGTCACGCCGCGCGCCACCTGCTCTTGCAACTGCAACAGCGCATGCAAAACCCCTTCCGGAGCGGGTGGGCAACCCGGGACGTAAATATCCACGGGAATCATGGTATCAATGCCTTGCAAAACACTATAAACCTTGAAAATACCACCCGAGGAGGCACAAGCCCCAAACGACATCACAAACTTGGGATCACTCATCTGGTCGTAAACCGTCTTTAACACCGGCGCCATCTTCAAGCTAATCACCCCTGCTACAATCAACAAGTCACTTTGTCGAGGAGAAAAGCGCACCACCTCCGCCCCGAACCGCGACATGTCGTAATCCGAGCAAAGGGTGGCCATCATCTCAATGCCACAACAACTAGTGCCAAAGGGCAGAGGCCAAAGCGAGTTTTTTTGTCCCCAACTCACCAGGGTTTCCAAGCGCGTGGTAAAAAATTCAAAAAAGCCGTCTTTTCCCATTAGTCTTGACCCATTACAATCTTTTCACTCCCAGTCTAAAGCCTCTTTTGAGCGCACGTAGAGGTAGCCTAAGCAAAATACGGTTAAAAAGAGCGCCATTTCTAGTAGGATGAAGCGATTGACCGCCAGGTATCGCCGAAAAACCAGCGCCAGCGGGTACAAAAACACCGCCCCGACATCAAACAGTAAAAAAAGAATGGCCACCAGGTAAAACTTTACCGAAAATGGATGATGGGTGTCGCCCACCGAGGGTACGCCGCACTCAAAAGGCATGTTCTTACGCGGGTGCGGGGTGCCTCGTCCTAAAAAGGTGGTCAATGCCAACACAACCCCACCTACGATCGCTCCAATCATCATCATTAGTAAAACAGGGAGGTAGGCCATCATAGAGTTAGCTTTTATCTTAACTCGAACTGTCAGGGGATGCTACCAGAAAATAAACCCTAAACTACGATTGGCTAGCGCAAACACCCAATCAGAAAACAGTCCAAGCAGAATGAGTGGGACCATGAGAGCCGCTAAAAACACCTGGTCGCCTCGCGTCACCTTCAGCTTAGGCACCCCTGCCATCTGCTTAAAATCGCCAATCAGGTAAAAAGTCAGTCGCGCCACCGACAAAGTCGAAATAAAGCTTGCAAGCACGGCCACGGCTGCAAGAATCAGTTTTTGATGCTGCACGGCAATGCCAATCAGGGTAAATTTACCAATAAACCCTGGGGTCGGGGCGCTGCCGGTTAAGCACAACAGAAACAAGATGAGACACACCGACTCGGGCACCGCCCGCTGCAGCATGCCGCGCATCTCTGAGAGATGATCGGATTTGAACTCCTGGTAAAAGCGTGAAACCACAAAAAAGCTGCCTACCAGCGCAAAAAGCCCAAGCACCAGGTTATAAAGCAGGGCAGCAATCCCCACTTGATCAAGCACCAGAACCCCCATCCACAAATAGCCGGTTTCTACGAGAATCAGGCAACCAATCAGCCGTTTGGCGCGTTTTTGCCGCACCGAGAGCAAAGCGCCCGAGAGCATAGTGATCCCTGAGACAATCTCAAGCATCACGGTCCAATCAAAATCCCCCATGACTTGCCACTGGTAGGAATCGGCAGGCCCAGCTTGCGCAAACAACGCAATTAAGGTTCGAATCATCAAGGCAAATCCGGCTGCCCTTGAACCGACACTGACGAACGCCGAGACTGGAGTGGGTGCGCCTTCGATGACATCAGGTAGCACTAGCGACATCGGAAAAGAGCCGACCTGGAAGGCTAGCGCGAGAAAAATAAGGCCAAAAACTACCAAATTGGCTGAATGTGCCAGCGGAGTAACGGCCAGCACCTTGTGCATCTCATAAAGATTGAGTGAGCGTGTGGTGCCAAACAAGATGGCTAGCGCATAAAGCAGCAGCGCGCTTGCTACGGCACTAAAACAAAAATACTTAATCGCCGCTTCCACCGAGTCACAAGAATCCCGCCCAAAGGCGAGCAAAAAAGTGCAAATCACATTTAAAAACAGCACGCTCAGGAAAATCAATAAGGCATCCGAGGCCGAGGCCACCAGGCACATGGCAAGCGTTGCCGCCAGGATCAAGGAACAAAACTCCGCCCGGCGTGCGACCTCAATTTCCTGGGTCCGGCTCATGTAGATGATAGAAAAAAAGGCCAGCAGGATAAAAATCAGCTTAAAAAACAATGAAAAACCATCAAACGACAGTGCCCCACCAAAGATCAAGCCGGCAGGATACTGATAGGAAAAAATCGTCTCAAGGAACGCCACCAGCAACCCGACAATCGAGGCCGCGGTGACCAGCCTGAGCCGCTCACCGACATAGGTGATCTCGCCTAACAGTACTGCCGCAAGCGTTAACGCTAAGACCAATTCGGGGAGTAGATAGCTGACGTCATTCATAAGCAAAAACCAGCGAAAAAAAAGTAAGGGGTCGGTTGTTCCAGGCGCGCGTCACCCCGCCTCAAGGTATACCCCCCCCTACCTCTAGGCCCAGTGGGGTATCAGTCATGCTCAGGGTGATCCAGCGAGTTTGCAAAAGTGTCATGAGATCCTAGTGTTTCAGGGTAGAAAGCAGCGTTAAGATGGTCGGTCGCATCAACTCAATCAAAGGTTTGGGATAGAAGCCAAAAAACAATAGCCCCACCATGAGCGGGAACAAATACGCCCGCTCCCGCAAGTCAAGATCACTAGCCCGCAAGTTGGCAGGCAAAGGGGGACCAAAAAAGATAAACCGGTACATTTTAAACAGGTAGTAAGAAGCCAGCAAAAATGCCCCTCCTGCAACTACCACAGTGGCTGGATGCACAGCCGAGCTACCGATAATCAACAAGGCATGGCCGACAAAACCCGCAAACCCCGGAAAACCTAAGAGCGATAACACCACCACGCCTGCCACCATCGCCAAGTAGGGGCATTTCAGCGACAATCCTCCGACTAAGCGACGATCGCTGTTGGCATCTAAAAAATCAGTGCTGCCGGTGCGATCCAAAATAATGCCCGCCACCAGGCCAAACCCCGCCAGACTCAACCCCATCACAAGCGTTTGGTACACCGCACCCACCACACCTGCTGACGACAGCGAGCCCATCCCGATCAAGATAAACCCCACCTCGCTTAAGCAGACAAACGCGAGGAGGCCCCTCAGGTTTTTTTGCGCCACCGCAGCCAACCCCCCCATAATCAGGTTAATCACTCCGATCAGTACGATAATTTTCGCGGACTCACTGAGAATCTCGGGAAACAAGAAGTAGCAAATGCGCATGAAAATACCGATTGCCACTGGCACCACTCCGGCAATCAGCGCCACAAAAACCGAAAGTGGCGCCTCGCCCGCCACTTCGACAAAATCACCATGAAAAGGCCAAATCGGGGCCCGTAAGGCTAACCCAAAGCTGACCAAACTAAAGGCCACCTGGGAGACGGAGAGTCTTTGGTTCAAGAAGAAAAAGACCTTCCCCTCAAGCTTCCCGCCCGCTAGATCCTCGATAGAGAAAGAATGCGGCTCGACTGAGTAATAGATCAACACCAGCGCCGAGAAGATCAAGGCATGCCCCACCGAGCTCACCACCATGGCGCGTAAGGCGGCGCGCTCACGCCCCGCCCCGCCCCAGATGCCGACTAAAAAATAAAATGGCAAGGCGCTCAGGCTCCAGAAGAAAAACTGTAAAAAGAGGTCTTGCGCACACACTGCCCCGCAAAGCGCCGTTTGTAGGACCAAAAATAGCCCGTGCATGCCGTGGATGGCCGTTTTTTGTCGCCACTCCACCCCAATCAGCACCGGGATCAAAAGGGCAATGAGAATCACGAGTAAGGCGTTTAGCCCGTCAATCCCCATGGTATAGCTCATGGCATAAGCACTCACCCACGGCACCGACTCGCGGTGTTGCAGGTCGGCCGTTTGCGGCAGCAAGGTCATGACCGCCACCAAGCCAAAGATGCTCGACAGCAGGCTTGCGGCCAGGGCAATCCAGCGACTTTTGGCTGAGGAGAAGAAAGATTGCAATAAGGCTCCCAGAAGCGGAGTGAAGACCATAAAGCTGATCCAGTGGTGTGTCATGAAACGTCTTGTCCTTTAAATTTTCTCTGGTAAATTTTCTCTGGCGAATTTTCTCTGGATTATTAAAATAAGAACCTTAAAACAAGGTCCTTAAAACCAGACCCTCAAAATCAAATCGTTAAAAAATGCGCCAGTAACCCAAACCCCACGCCGAGGCCGAACAGTAAATACCACCTCACGTCGCCCGTTTGAATCAGCTGCAGCAGCTTGGAGGAAAGATCTACCCCCTTGACCAGCGGCAGCTCCAAACACTCAAAAACCCACTGATCGATCTGCTGCACCGAGCTTGCCACCGAACTCACACAAAACCATAACCCACGCGACATTCCCTGATCCCAGATCTTGGTACTAACCACAAACTCTAACCTGAGACCCATCACAATTAAAGCCTTCATCGCCCAGGCGTAAAGTTCCTGAATCTGGTAGCCCGACTTTAAGAATTGCCGGGCTTTGGGGAAAAACGAGTTGGCCCGCCCCCACTTCTCAGCTGCCACCGAGGACGTCCACCCTGCGGTTAAAAAAGCCAGCAACATCACCCCCCAGTAGAGCCCCGACGCCGACAAGTAATCATCAAAGTCGTTCCACTCCGCGCGCCCCGCCAGGAGCGAGTGCAGACCGAGGGAAAAAAGTTGATCAGGATGGTTGAGTAAAACGCCTCCCGAGAGACTGCCACTCCACAGCAGCCCGCTGGAGAGGAGCAGTAAAATGAACAGCGCGACAAAAGTCAACAAACGGGCAGGCGACTGAGCGCGCAGCCGTTTGATTTGAAAGAAAATACGCCACGCGAGCACCACGAACAAAAAGAAAACCAAGAGCACGAAGACTTTTTGAATCGGCTGATGCACCTTCATCCCCACCCAATCCAAGCCGCCTTGCGCTGAGACGAACCCGAAAAACCCTGTCATCGCAGCCACGCCTAAGCCACAAGCCAACTTCAAAAAAAGGCTAGTGCGCTGATGACTCGACTTCGTCTCCGCTTCGGCCACCTCAAGACTGCCGTCTAACGCCTCGCCTGCCAGCAAAAAGGTCAAACCACCCAAGCTGATCCCCAAAAACAAACTCAGCCCAGCTGAGGTCGGCTGACCGGAAGCAAGGATCGCAAATACGAGGGCAAACCCGGCTGAGAGCAAAGCGCCAAAGGACTGTTGCCAGGAGTGCTGGCAAAACCCCGAAATTAAGGTGAGCAGGCTTGAACCAAGAGCAAACCAACTGAGTGGCGGCAAAAAACCCAAGGTGACCAGCTGCGGCTGGAAGCGCAAGAATAAGGCAAAAGCCGCCCAGAAGGGAAAAATCTGACTGAGCAAGACCCTGACAGGCAAGTACAAGGAGTACTGATAGTTCATCCAACCTAAGTAAGGGAACGATTGCGCTTGCGAAAATAAACCCAAAACCAGTAGGCTTGAGCCGACCCAGGCGACCGTCGCATGCGGCTGCAAGCTGCTGTTGCCCTCAGAAATTGGCAACGACGAGGCTTGGGTTAGAAAAAGCCCAGGCCTAGAACCCGCCAGCACCGCTGCTCCTAGAAAGGCAAAGAAAAACCCCGCACTTTTTTCCCAAATAAACTGTAAAGTGAGATCCTTCTGCTCACTGGGCCAAGCCGAGCAACTCAGGGCAATCGCCCCGCCCAGCAGCGTTAAAATTCCCCCCACAAAGCCAATCCACAGCGTGAGTGAATTCCAGGCTAAAATCACCCCTGCTGTTGAGAACGCCAGGCCTGAGTAAATTTTATAAGCGTGCTCCGCTTGCGCCCATTTGGGGTGTTTCAGCAGCAAGAGCCCAGTGATCAGCGCCACGAGTACGCTCATCACCTCGCTCATTTTGTCATGAATGATCCCAAAACTAACCGCACCTAACTCCTCATGCGGCAAAATCCATTCCCCGAGCCAAGCTTTCGTCACGCTCGGTAAACCAAAAAATAGCCCCGAATCCATCCCGGAGCCTGCCACCACCAGCACTAAAGCCAACCACAACAGCCAAAGACCTCGCAGCGGTAGCTTCTTCCCCGAGGCAAACACAACGAGACCACAGGCCACTAAAAAAAAAATAGCCAGCATCAACCAAGAAGAGGTCATAGGTAGGACCGCGCCGGTGTCGTCGGAGAGGGCGATCAGTTGAGGGGTCATTTCTTCAGCTCCTGTATTTCACTGAGATTTACGCATTGCTTCAAATGAAACAAGCGTAAACTCAGGGTGTAACCCACCACCAGCTGGGCCACCCCACCTAAGACGATACAAAACCCTAAAAGCCCACCTTTGGCAAGCTCGCCTGCAATCATCCCCGTGAGGATGAACATCTGCGAGGTGCCAAGGATCAATAACTGCACGCCAATCAGAATTCCCATCATACTGGTGCGCGAAAACAGCGACACCAGCCCGAGACTCCCTAAAAGAATAGGAACCAGCAAAATCACCGCAGGTCCTCCTTCCTCTCTCCTGCTTGACCACCGCCCCCAACAGGCCCACGCGCAATCACCCCGCCTCCCACCAGCGTCAAGAAGAGCAAAATGATTAAAACCTCCACCGCCAGCAAATGCGCAGAGAGCATTTTGCCAATCTCCGCCAAGTCGCCCCATTCGCTGCTATGCGGCAACGGACGCTCCAAAAACCCTTGCATCCCCAGCCCCAGGGTCAGCAAAAAGCCAAAACCCACCGCAAGCGCCAAAATCAGGTGCAAAAGGAGCCGGTTTTTTTGCTCCCCCCGCTCCTCCACGCCTGCCGTTTGAAATTCCCCAAACATAACGGCAAACAGGATAAAAGAAATGGCCACCAGGGTGGAGAGAATCCACTGGATAATGGCTAAAAACTCTACCCCGAGACTCAAATACAAGGAGCCCGTGGCAATCCCACACAACCATAAGGCCAGCACCGCCCGCCGCATCTGCTGCTCAAAGGTGGCAATAAAGGCTGCCAGAATGGCAATTAAACCGAACAAAGCGCTAATCACAAGAAATCATCCTCATCATTGACTTGCTCTTCCCGCATCACGGCCCACTTCTTCCGCTGCTCCTCGGTTACCACCCCGCGACCAAAACTGGCCACCAGATCGGGTAACTGAAAGGCTGCCCCCTCATACTGCTTGGTGTGATTGAGCGAGGCCGGCTGACAGATCTCAACACAAAGCCCACAAAACATGCAACGCGCAAAATCAATGTCAAACACCGAAATCCAGGTTTTTGAGACATCAGCCCCTGGTTCTTCTTCAATGCTAATACAGTGGGTCGGACACACCCGCTCGCACTCGCGGCATCCGGTACAGCGATCAATTTCATTGAACAAAAAGCCCCGGCTGCGTTGCGGCAAATCATCCGCCGTGCGCGAAGACACCGGATCGGGATAACCATCTGTCACCTCTCGCTTGAGCTCCCCCCAGCGAAAAATATAAGGCACCGCCACCCAGCAGGCTTGCCCCAGTGAACGCGCCCCTTGAAAAACCCCCCAGAGGTAAATTAAAAACTGGGAAATAAAGGAATACCTCATCCGTGCGCCTTCCATCCGGCATAAAGCGTCACACCCACTAGGCTCATCAGCGCAAAAGGACTCAGCACCGTCCAGGCAAAATCGGTAATCTGGTCGACTCGACTGCGGGGATTGACCCTGGCAACCCAAATCACCAAGACCATCAGCGACAAACTTTTAACCAGCACGCAGCCTAACTCCAGTAAAATCAAGGAGCGATAGGACTCACTGTCCATCAGAAAATCACGCAAGGACTCAGGCAAGGCCCACGCCCCTAAAAACAGCACCACCGTGATGATCGACCAAAAGAAGAAGCCAAAAAACCTGCCAAAGTGAAACAGACTTAAATTCCGACCAAACAGCGAGGAAGAAATCCCACCTTGCATCTCCGGGCCTGACAACCCGCCATCAAGCGGCGGAATCGCAAGCAGGACCAAGCCACTCATCATGAACACCACAAAGGCACTAAATTGAAACGGATTGCTGAGCGCCGTCCAACTCCACGGCGTCACCCGCTGCGCGCCCGCAAGCACACTCCAGCGGAAACTACCGGCATTGACCCCGGCACACACCAGCGAGATGAGCGCCGGAAAAGCCCCCGCCAAAGTCTGGGCTGCCACCCGAATACCGCCCAGCCAGCCTGGCACCGACCCCTGATTCAAGCCCAAGAGCATCGTCCCTAAGGCAAACACCAAAGCCGCCCAGAAAGGCAAAAAAGCGCTCATCTCGGTATCCACCATCAGCGCCAGCGAGCCGAGCGGCAAGACCGCAAGCACCGAGTACAAGGCCATGGTATACAGCCCCAACCAAAAGCTCTCTTGCCAGCTTTTTTGCTGCAAGAGCTCTTTTTGTAATAACTTTAAAAAATCGGCTAAGGGCTGCAACAACCCCTGCAGCCCGACCCGCTGCGGTCCGATGCGCGCTTGAAAAACTGCGCCTAACCTGCGATCAAGATACATCATCAGCCCTGCAGCCGGAATCAAGACCGTCAGATAGATCAAGATTAAGGTCAAGATGAAGAGAAACCACGAGGGGAGGCCCACATCATGCGGCTGAATCCAGTAATGGATCCACGCACTGGCCACAGGCGTTGTTGTCGTGGTGGCCGCCACCGGGTCGGCGCTTAACCCCGGGGTGGCCGCAGCTGCCGTGCTCAGGAGTGCCAAACCGAACCTTGACCCGATCATCGGTCCGCCTCCGCCATTCCCAGATCCAGACTCGCAAGGATCACCGATAAATCTTCAATCCTCGCGCCTTGGAGTAGTTCCGGTAAGACTAATAAATGACCCTGGGTCGGCACGCGAAACTGCACCCGGCACGGACGCTCCTTGCCGTCGGAAACCACGTGACAGCCCAACAAGCCGCGGGCGCTCTCAATCCGGGCATAAGCCTCACCAGGCGCCACGGTAAAATCAAACAAACTGGCGCTGTCCCCGCGGTGTGGTTCGGAAAACGCCCCGGCTGGCACCTGCCGCACCGCTTGCCTCAGCAAATGGATGCTTTGTTCCATTTCCCGCAACCGCACCAAAAAGCGATCATGCACGTCCCCCAAACTGCCCACCTCTCCGGCCCCCACTGCAGGATTAAAGTCTAAATCCTGATAGCGCAAATAAGGACACTCCCGCCGTAAATCGACGTCCACCCCGCAGGCCCTCGCATTGGGACCAGTGACGCCTGCTGCAAAAGCTTGCGCTGCCGTTAACACCCCAATGTTGGCGCTGCGTTTCACGAAAATATTGTTATAGGTGAACAAATCGTTGTACTCTTTCATCCGAATTTGAATCAGATCACAGACCTCCAGCACCCGCTCAATAAAACCATCCGACATGTCATAGGCCACCCCCCCAAAGCGCAAAAAGTGATGGGAAAAACGCGCCCCGGTCAAGAGCTCAAACAAATCAAGGATCTTTTCACGGTCGCGCAGCAGATAATGGACGATCGTTTCGGAGCCAACCGCTTGGGCAATGCGCACCATGAAGAGCAAATGCGAGCTAATGCGACTGAGCTCAGCCACAATCATGCGAATAAATTGCGCCCGCTCGGGCACTTCCACCCCCAGGATTTCTTCCACTGCCAGGCAAAAAACGAGCTCACCAAAAATGGCCGCCTCAGGATCGAGATGATCGACATACGCCAACGCCTCGCGCCAGGAATGCAACTCTAGACACTTTTCTAACCCTCGGTGCAAAAAACCGTGCTCCACCTCACTACCAGCAATCCACTCGCCGTCTAGCCACAAACGCAGCCGCATCGGACCGGGCAACGCACTGTGATAAGGACCCATCTCCCAGAGCGTCAGTAAACTTTTGTTCTCAATCCAGTCCATCCTCATGCGCTTTTACCCACGCGACACCCCATTTCTGGCATGAGTCACCCCCTGAAATTGACTGGGAAAGCTATAAGCCTTGCGCAGGGGATAGCCCGCCCAATCCGGCGCCAAGAGACCGCCACTATGAGCCACTTTTTGCCCGTTGGGCAGCACAAATTGAATGCCAAACAGCTCACTGATTTCTTGCTCCATCGGCTTGGCCATCGGCCAGACCTGCTTGACAGAAGGAATCACCAGCGGCACCAGCGGGTCGAGCGCTAGGGTGAAGCGAATCATCGCTTTTTTCTTAAAATCCCGCGTACTGAGAAAATACGAGGCAATCAGCCCCTGCTCCAACTCCACTACCGACAAGTTCTCTAAAAAAGTCAACGGCGCGGAGGGATCCTGCTTCAGCAACTTCGCTACCCCGGCTAAGGCGTGAGAAGCAATCCAGAGAGGAGAAGGCCAATCGGACTTGCCAAAAGGGCGTCCCTCGAGGAGCACCCCGGGAAAAGCCTGCTCAATTTTCAAACGTAGCGGATCGTTGTCCACAAATTTTCTCCTGCAAGGCAATCAAACCATTCATGACCGCCTCCGGCCGAGGGGGACATCCGGGCACGTAAACATCCACCGGAATCACCGCGTTCACCCCCGGCACCACCGAGTAACTCAGATCCGGAGAAAACGGCCCTCCTGAGCTGGCACAAGAACCTACCGCTAAGACATACTTAGGAGAAAGCATTTTATCATAAAAATCGAGCAAATAAGGCATCGCCTTGTAGGAAACCATCCCACACACGATCAGCAAATCGGCTTGCCGCGGATCGACTTGCGGCAAACAACCAAAGCGCTCCAGGTCATAGCGACAGCCCATGGCATTGAGCACCTCGTCGCCGCAACAGCCTGACCCAGTGGTGACATACCATAAGGAACGGGAGCGCGCCCATTTGACGAGTTGACCTAAAGTGGCTAAGTAAAAAGATCCCATGATTTTAACCCAAAGCACCGAAGTTCGAAGTCATTAACCCATGTCTTCTTTGTGAATCGAATAGAGCAAACCTAACGCCGCAAACAAAGCCACACTCAAAATACCTAACAAACGATTGGGGACCCCGCCTACACCCACTCCGCTCGTCCAATCCACCGCCGCCCCCCCGGCTCCCCCTCCGTCCACCACCGTGACAAAGGGGATCAGCAAAAGACTGAGCGTGATTAAAATCAGTGCGGCATTGGTCGCCAGAAAAAAACGCACGTGAATGCGGCCACCCAGCAGAATCAACGAAGGCACGGCACTGACGGGAGCGCTTTTGGGAACCCCCTTGTGCACTGCCTTAGGACTTGGACTAACCGCTCGTTTTTGATGCGTTAGCGAAAGCAACCAGGACAAGAAGGCTAAAAAAATGGGAATGAACAACGCGAGCAGCGCCGAGAGGAAGACAATTGAGTAGGAATCCCATTTATTAGTCAGCATAGGCATTAGAAAAACAAGAAAAAGGGTCCGACGACGACGACGACGATAGCAGCAGATCCCCCTCTACTCCTCAAGAAAAGAGTACTGAACTTGAAAATCACTGTCAAGCCCGGTAAGTAGATCCCTAATGAATTCACTCTCACTGCCCACTCGGTTTGCAGGCGCTCCGCTTTCCGCTCGCGCCTGGATCTTGCTGCAAGCCCTCGCCCAAAATGCCTTCCCCCAGCTCCCTGCACTGGTGCTGTGCCCTGATGAGGAGCAAGCCCGCGAGCTGTTCGAGTGCCTGCTCACGCTGGCAGCGGCGCTCAAGCCCAGCTCCTCTTCGTCCTCTTCCTCCCGCCACGAGGAGCGCTTTGCTTTTTTCCCCCACTGGGATCATTCGCTCTATAGCAGCGTGAAAGCCAGCCCCCAGGTGCGCTTTGAGCGCTTAAAAACGCTCTCCCGACTCACCCAAAACTCCACCACCACCACCCCCATCAGCCGCCTTGAGTTGGTGATCAGCACTTTGCCTGCCATCAGCCAGGTGATCTTGCCGCCGCAGGCGTTTTGCGAGGCGCTGCTCCATTTTCGCTTAGGCGATCAACCCGCTTACGGCACCCTGGCAAGCAGCCTCACCGAGCGCGGCTACCTGGAGTGCGACTTAGTGGAAGATCCAGGCACCTTTTCGCTGCGCGGCGAGATTATTGATCTTTTTCCTAGCGACGCAAGCCTACCGACTCGCTTGGAACTCGGAGAAGACGGTGAGATCAGCCGCATCAGCTTTTTTCATCCAGACACCCAAGTTTCCACCAGGCAGGCGCGTGCCCCGGGTGACGCAACCCCCACCTCTCCCCAAACATTGCGGGTTCCTCCCGCCTACGAGGTGCTCTTCCAGGCCCAGCATCGACGTCCGCTGCTGACCCAACTGAAAAATCGCGCTTTGGAACTCAAATGGCCGCTGCGTAAGCTTGAAAGCACCCTGCAAGCAGCCCAACGCGGTCAGTTTCTCCCCGACGCGTTGCTTTGGGCTCCTTTTTGCTTTGCCACGCCAAACGATAGCCTGGACGATGGCCTCACGAACGCCACCAGCACCTTGTGCGATTACCTGGCACACCCCACCTCCTGGGTCTGGAACGAGCAGGCCCATTGCCTGAAGCACTGGCAGCAGTTTTTTGACGCTCAGATTGCAGAAAATAATGCGCTCCTTAAACCCTCCCCTAGCGCCCCTCACACCCCCACCTCCTACCGTCTACTGCCTCCGCCTGAAGCACTCTTTTTACCGCCCGAGAGGCTAATGGCACGGTCAAAGCAAGGAGCGGAACCTCAGGGCGGCGGCGCCACGGCTGATTTGTTTTTTGATCTTTTGCAGCTCACCGAAATGACCCCCGCGGCAGGGAGCAAGCCAGCTTTGATTTTTTTGCCCATGAAAACCCCGCAAGAGACCTGGGAGGACCCCACGGCCCGCCACCAATCGCTTGAGCAATTCAGTCGCTGGCTTTTGCGCCATCAAAAACAGGGGACCCGCATGCTCGGGGTGGTCGCAACAGCCACTCAAGCTGAGGAGGTGCGCGCCGAACTGGCCGCTTTAGGCTGCGCGGTGCAAAGCTCGTTTGCAAGCCAACTCCCCGGTCTTTACCTCGTGCCTGGCCGCTTGAGCGGGGGGTTTTACTGGGAGCAAGAACAGCTGATGGTCTTGAACTTAAGCGAGGGGCGGATCAAGGGGCTCGGCAGCGGACCCAAAAAAGCCCGCCCCTCGCCCTCTCCTAAGAAGCAGCCGCTGCTTGGTGAGTTTCAGGTGGGTGACTCCCTGATTCACCGCGATTACGGTTTAGGGCGCTATCAGGGGTTAAGTCGACTCACCTTATCGGGCGCTCCCAGCGATTTTGTCACGCTCGAATACGCGGGTGCCGATCGACTCTATGTGCCAGTCGATAAACTCGCCTGGCTCCAAAAATACCTCGGTCCGGAGGCTCACCCGCCGCTTGATCTGCTCGGCAGCCCGAAGTTTCAAAAAACCTTGCAGCAAGTGCGCGAAGATACCGAGACGCTCGCCTTCGAGCTGGTCCAGCTCTATGCTCAGCGCAAAAAGCAAAAAGGGCTCAGTGTTGCGCCACCGGGAGCGGATTTTTCTGACTTCATCTCGCACTTTCCCTTTAGCGAAACCCCCGACCAACTGAGCGCGCTTGAGGCCATTGAAAGCGATCTCCAATCCGGTCAACCCATGGACCGCCTGATTTGCGGCGACGTGGGGTTTGGGAAAACGGAAATCGCCATGCGGGCGGCCTTTCAGGTGATTGCAAGCGGCTACCAAGTGGCGCTGCTTGCCCCCACCACCTTACTGGCGCAACAACACGAGGTGGCATTTCAAGCGCGCTTTCGCGCTTTTCCCATCCTCATTCGCTCCGTTTCCCGCTTTAAAAGTGCAGCCCAACAAAAAACCATCCTCCAGGAGCTAGCGCAAGGCAAAATTGACTTGATCATTGGCACCCATCGCCTGCTCTCCAACGACATCCAGTTTCAAAACCTAGGGCTGATCGTGGTGGACGAGGAGCATCGCTTTGGCGTGCGTCACAAAGAGAAACTCAAAACCCTCAAGACTAACACCCACGCCTTGGCGCTGTCGGCTACTCCTATCCCCAGAACCTTACACATGACCCTAGGCGGGTTACGCGAGATGAGTCTGCTGCGCACCCCCCCCAAAAACCGCCTACCCATTCGCACCTATCTCGCGCAATTCAGTCTCCCGCTGATCGAAAAAGCCATTGAATTTGAAATACAACGTGGCGGCCAAGTCTACTTCCTGCACCCTAGGATTGAGACCCTGCTGCCTTGCTTAGAGCAACTGCAAGCCCTGATGCCTCACGTGCGCTTTGCCGCGGCCCACGGACAAATGCCCAGCGCCTTGTTAGAAAAACAAATGCTAGCGTTTCACGCCCACGAAATCCAAGTGCTGTTATGCACCACGATTATTGAGTCAGGCCTTGACGTTCCTAACGCCAATACCCTGCTCGTCAACCGCGCCGACCTTTTAGGCTTATCACAACTCTACCAGATCCGAGGACGCGTGGGCCGCAGCACAGAGCGGGCCGTGGCTTACCTCCTGATCCCCGAAGAAACCGAAGTGAGCGAAGACGCGCTCTTGCGCCTCAACACCTTACAAAAAAACGTCGAACTCGGCAGCGGCTTTCAAATCGCCCTCCACGACCTGGAAGCCCGCGGTGGCGGCGACATTATCGGATCAAAACAATCAGGAAATATTGCCTCCGTCGGCTTTGATCTCTACCTGGAACTGCTGGAAGAGGCCATGCAGGGGCTAGACCAGTCGTCTTCGTCCTTACCCGCAGGATCCGCAGGCGCCCACCCACGCTCAGCGGCACTCAAAAACGAGCCTGACATTCATTTTCCTTTTGCAGCCTACTTAGGCGAAGACTACATCCCGCCAGTTCACCAACGACTCGCGCTTTACCGTAGGCTTTCCGTCATGACGGACGACGCTGAGATCCTGGAGCTGGAAGCAGAGCTCGCCGATCGCTTCGGTGCCTTGCCGCTTGAAGCCAAACAGCTCCTGATGCTCATGCGCCTTAAAATCCTGCTGCGCAACCAGAAAATCCTGAAACTGAAGATCAACTTGCAACCTAAAGCCAGCGAAAGCGCGCCTCCAAGCCCGGCAATCTCGCTCCCCCCGCAACCGACTTTGCGCAAACGAAGCGGCTCGACCACGCACGCGCTCACCTCAAGGCCGCAGCCCCCAAGCCTCCCGCCCGCACCCACGCCGTCACTCCCCAACCACCGCCCAGACACGCCCGTGAAACTGCTGCTTTTGCCGCAACCGGACCAGCACCAGCCACTGCACGCCAACCTCAGCGCCAAAAGGACTCCTTTTCAAGTGCTCGCCGACGGGCGCGTCGTTTTACTCGCCCCGGTGCCTCGCGAAGCCTCACAACAGCCGCTGGCAATCTTCTTGTACTTAAGAGCCCTGTTTTCGTAGCGGCATTTTTCACTCCTCAAAGCTTTTGCGTGGTGGGCGGAAGAGTGAGGTGAGTGGCAGGCGGAGGGATTGCGTCAAAAGAGTGACATGTACTGAACCCAACCTAAAGATCGTAACGCTTTTTCTCCTCACTTCGCTTGAGTCCGTAAACTTTGGCCGCATCACTCGCCTGGAATTGGGTTTCCGGGAAAAACCGCCACTTTTTTGAAAAAACAATGCACCGCAACCTGAGAAATGATTTCCCTGCTGCGGTCAGTTCAAGGTGATGCCGCTATTTTTTTTGCCCCCTCAATTCCCCGCTTGATCCTCGTGACCCCACCCCCCC
>JAYTHP010000149.1:0-3813 GCA_043732485.1 Oligoflexia bacterium | reverse complement strand
TGGAAGGTCGAGTCAAGACCCTCCGTGCGCAGATCGAAGAAACCACTTCTGATTACGATAAGGAAAAGCTGCAAGAGCGTTTGGCGAAGTTAGTCGGTGGTGTGGCCGTGATTAACGTCGGCGCCGCAACCGAAGTGGAAATGAAGGAAAAGAAGGCACGCGTGGAAGACGCCTTGAATGCGACTCGCGCTGCGGTTGAAGAAGGAATTGTTCCTGGCGGCGGTACTGCGTTGCTCCGCGGGGCTAAGGCACTGGAAAATTTGAAGGGTTTATCGCCTGAGCAGCAAGCTGGTGTGAACATCATTCGACGCGCCTTGGAAGAACCACTGCGACAGATTGCCGGCAATGCCGGTCATGAAGGCTCCATTGTCGTGGATAAGGTGTTCAATCATACCGCTCCCGCCTGGGGCTTCAATGCTTTGACTGAAAAGTACGAAGACTTGTTGTTAGCTGGCGTGATTGATCCGTCCAAAGTGGCTCGTTGCGCCTTGCAAAATGCCGCAAGTGTGGCCAGTTTGATGTTGACCACTGAGACCATGATTGCTGAAAAGCCTAAGAAGGACTCAGCATCTGCATCGATGGGTGGAGGCGGTCCAGGAGGCATGGGCGGCTACGGCGACATGATGTAAGTTCGTTACAGTCTTATAAGTAGTTGAAAGTTAAGAAAAATCCTCACTTGGAAACAGGTGGGGATTTTTTTTTCTTTTTCTGTGTTTTAAACAAGGCAGAACAGGCTTTTGAGAGAACCACGAGGAGGAGAACATATACCGGGGCGCGTGAAGGGAGGGGTGGGGCCTAGGAGGAGGAGGAAAGAGTGCGGCGGAAGGTGCGCATACTTTGGCCTTTAAAAAGTAGCCCCGATATGGAGTAAAAAGGTAGTATAAAAGCCACCTAAGTAGAGATTAGCGCCATTGGGCCAGGTCTTGTTCGTGCCAAACATGTTATGAAAGGTCAGGCCTGCGCCAAAATAAACATTTTTACTCAACTCCAGGTCAATGCCTGGGCCAATGTGCAGCCCAAAGAGCAGGGAGGAGAGGGAGGCAATCGATTGATCGCCGTTCGGTTGCGTGATAACTTTTTGTGTGGGATCGGAATAATAGGGGCGATAAAATCCCAGCCCAAACACGCCGTAGGGCACCAGCTTATCATACCAGGCTAGATTGAGGCGCATCCCTGAGACCACGGTGGCTAGAGTAAAATGACCATCGGCGTGGTGGGAGTAGCCGATGCTGGAATCAAAGCCAAAGAGTTCGCTCACCCCGTAGGTGTAATGGAGTTGCGTGCCGATGGTGTCAGAGAAGCGCGTTAAATCCCCCATCAAAAAAACCTGGCCTAAATCTACGGCTAAGTTATGAGACCCCGGAGAAAATGGGCTCACCTCGTTTGCTTTTGACTCGATTTTGCGGGAAACCCGGTGCGCTTGGCTATCGTCTTCTTTCCACGCGCCCGGTGCGACGGTCCAATTGGAAGCTAAGGCGACCTGATGACTGCACAGGCTCAGGGTCAGCAGGAAGGGTGTGAAGGGTTGCCAAATTTTTGACGGTTTTTTTTGCTGGCTGCCACGCTGTCTGATTTTCATAAAAGACACGACACTTTTCTCCCCTTTTTTTTGCTCCCTCTTGATCTCTCCTTTAAGGATAACTGAGCGAGCCGTTAAGGGCAAGGGCGAGAGATTAAAAAAAGTCTCGCCTTAATGACCGGGCCCGACCGCAAAAAAAAGCGCTCTGCTTACTCTTGCTTAATTGAGTGTCAAAAGCGACTCAGATTTCACGAGGTTGGCAGGAGTGGTAGTGGGGTCCACCTTAGGTGCAGCGCTTTGTTGTGCTTGCAGGTAACCCGATAAAGATCCGTCGCCGTGCCGGATCACCGCTTTTAGGAGGTCCAAGCAAGGAGGCTGCGTGGCTTTGCGCTCGCGCGCCAAAAGCAGTTGCGTCAGGATGGTGGTGGTGACGTCAAGTTGCGATTCATGGTCGAGGATCTGGAGATCGCTGCCCTGGCGTAGTAGTTGACTAATTTCATCCAAAGTGACGTATTTCGATTGCAGGGGGTCATAGAGTTTGCGATTTTGATAGCGGCGAATCAGGCGCAAGGAGGGTCCTGATGAGGGTGGTGGTGGCGGCGGGGAGGTCTCTTGAGTGTGATTGAAAGTTTTTTGCAAAATCATGGCTCCAAAAAAAGTTTTAACGGCATGAGAGCGATCGTCTTTCATCAGGCTTGAGAAGGAGCGACTTGAGCTGGAGAGGCTGTTAGCATGATTTGCGAAAAAGTAAAAGAACCTGTAGCAAGGCTTGCTAATTTCTCTAGTTTTTACTCTTAAACGACGATCCGCTCAGTAGGGGGACGTAAGATGTTGATAAGAGGGCTGTTGGTTTTCGTGCTAAGCGCCAGCGGAGCTGGGTGGGGGTTTTGGTTTGGGACGGCGCCGTCGTTGTTGGGGTTGGGTGGCATCTTGGGTCTTGGCTTTGCACCAGCCGCTTACGGCAGTGAGGGCTGGTCTGGGGCTGCGCGCTGGTCAGGCAGCGCGGCTTCGCAAACGCAGGCGGCGCGGGTTCGGGCTCAGCAAATTGCCGAACAGCATTTTACGCTTGCCGCCGCTTACGGATCGGAAGGTTTAAGTGATCAAGCGATTACAGAATATCAGCTGGCGTTAGCCTTTGATCCCAAGTCGAGCCTCTTGCATGAGCGTTTAGCGCGGGAGTATTTGAAAAAAGGGATGCTCTCGGCGGCGCTGGAGGCGGCCCAGCAAGCCGTGGCGCTGGAGGCGCATGACCTGGAAGCTCGTTTGCTGCTCGCCGGTCTTTACTCGGTGGCCCAAAACTATAAAGAGGCGCTCACCCATTACGATTTAGTGCTCAAGCAGCATCCCCGTCATCAAGAGGCTTCGATTTTAAAAGCGCAGATTTTTGTCGAAAAAGGGGATATCTCAAGAGCCATTGCTTTTTTGCAGACCTTTTTAAAAAGTTCGCCGCAAAGTGCCTTGGCCTATTATTCGCTGGGCCGCATTCACCAGCTGCAAAACCATTTTCTCCCGGCCGAAAAAGCCTACTTAAAGGCATTAGCTTTGAACCACACCACCCGTAATCCTGCGGCAGCACTCGCTTTGGGATCGCTGTACGAGGAGCATGAAAAAAACGCGCAAGCCACTCAGGTTTACGCTCAGCTGCTGGAGCAGGGGGACGAAGGGGGCGGGATTGCAGCCCAGCGGCTGGCAACCTTGTATTTAAAGGCTGAGAATTTTGCTGCAGCCCTGCCGCTTTTACAAGCGATGCAAGCGCGTGACCCTGAGGACGAAAGCGTGCAGGTCAAAATTGGGTTAATTGAAATGGAGCTCAAGCATTTAGATCAAGCCGTCCAGGTGTTTCAAGGCCTGTTGCGCAAGAATCCGGAAGCCGACCGGGTGCACTTTTACTTGGCTGCGGTTTATGAAGAAAAAAAACAATGGGACCAGGCCGTGGGCGAGTTGCAAAAAATCGCGCCCGGCTCAAAAATCGCCGAAGACGCCATCTTGCATGGCGCCCTTTTGCTGCGCGAACTGAAGCGCCCGCAAGATGCGGAAACCTGGTTAAGACGGGTTTTTCAGCAAGGAGAAAAGAGCACGGAATTGTATCTCCTGCGCGCCGGTCTGGCGGAAGAGGGCAATCGCAGGGACGAGGCCATTCAGGTCTTGAGTGAGGGCGTGCAGGAGTTTCCTACCGAAAGTCGGCTGCGCTATTACCTGGGGAGCTTGTATGATCGTCAGGGCAATTGGGCGGCAGGCTTAGATCAGATGGAGCTTATTTTAAAAACCAATCCAGAAAATATCGAGGCTCTCAA